>JAZOVI010000062.1:0-20980 GCA_045658625.1 Faecousia sp. | reverse complement strand
TCACACCCGAGCCCGGCTCGTGGACCTTCCGGGGCGGATGGGCGCCTAATTAGGCAGCCAGAGCAACAGTATTGTTGTCAGTTAAATTTAAAAGTTACCCGTTTTAACGTGGCCAGGCGCCACGGCCCGCTTATCCAGCCTCACTACCCCCGTCGAAACCGGTACGGCCCCATATTGAGGTAATAGGTGGGGGGGGGGGATGCGGTTGCATCCCACCGCTGTGTTTTCTTAGAAACGGCCGTAAGGGTCGTTGAGCTTCTTAGGCTCGGGATAGACTTCTCCGTGGGTGTCCACAGTGATAGAAGCGATCTTCTGCTCCTCCACTGGGCGATCCTGCATGCCGGTCCGGGTAGAAGCGATGGCGTCTACAACCTCCATACCGGAAGTAACCTTACCAAATGCTGCATACTGGCCGTCCAGATGCTTGGCATCCTGGTGCATAATAAAGAACTGGCTGCCTGCAGAGTTGGGGGACTGGCTTCTTGCCATAGACAGAACGCCTCTCTTATGGCGCAGGTCATTCTTTACGCCATTGAAGAAGAACTCGCCCTTGATGCAGTAGCCGGGGCCACCCATACCGGTGCCGTCGGGGCAACCGCCCTGGATCATAAAGCCGGGGATGACCCGGTGGAAGATCAGACCGTCATAGTAATTATGATTGGCCAAATCAATAAAGTTATACACGCTCTGGGGTGCGATCTCGGGATACAGCTCGCCCTCGATAACGCCACCGTTTGCCATTGTGATTTTAAATGTAGGATTCATTCTTAGTACCTCTCTTTCATTGCTCGTTCTATCTGACGCTTTGCGTCTTTTTCAGCGGCGCTTTGCCGCTTATCGTACAGTTTTTTACCTTTGCACAGACCAATCTTCACCTTCACCAAACTGCCCTTTAGATAAACGGACAGGGGGATGATGGAGTAACCGTCCTGTTTGACCTTTCCGTAAAGTCGCATAATCTCCCGCTTGTGCATCAGCAGTCTGCGGACGCGCCGGGGATCGGGATTAAAACGGTTACCGTGGTCATAAGGGGAGATGTGCATTTGGTTGAGAAGAAGCTGGCCGTCCTTAATGCCGCACCAGGCATCCTTCAAGTTAAGTGTTCCTTGACGGATGGATTTGACCTCTGTGCCGCTCAGCTCAATACCGGCTTCAAATTCTTCTTCTATAAAATATTCGTGCCGGGCTTCCCGGTTTGTTGCCATAATTTTAACGCCTTGCTTATCCAAAGGTCTCACCTCCTGACGGAAAGTATTATACCACGACTGTCAAGCTATGCAAACAGGAAGCTTTTGAATTCTTCTGTGGAATAAAAGCTAAAATCGCAGAGATTTTCCATATCTTGGCAGATATTAGGAAAATCTTTCCGCCCCCAACCGGCAAAGGCAATAGGACAGCCGGCGCTGCGGGCCATTTCTACGGCAAATTTCATATCGTCCACCACTAAAATCTCATCGGGGGAGAAGCCATAGCGTCGCTTGATCTCCTCCAAAGCATAGGGGTTGGGCTTGCGTTTATCCTCAGGCAGCTCCCAACCGAAAACCAGGTCGGCTTCCAAGCCAATATGGGTCAGGTAATCCCGTCGGATGTTTTCTTCGGAGGACATAGAGGAAACACAGATAATTCCGCCTGCTTCCCGGTAAGCGTGAAGCAGTTCCCCCATGCCGGGGAAAGCATCAGGGATGTGGTCCTTTAGATAGGCCTTCCAAAACAGATATTCCTGCTGCATCTCTTCTTCCGTAAGAGAAAAGCGAGTCTTGCACATTTCAATAAAAGTCATCTTGCTGCACTCACTTACATAGTCGGAAAAGGAAAGGGTCATACCGGGGCGGTATTGCTCCAAAAAGCGGCAGAAACAGGGATAATTCACCGTCGCTTCGCTTTGTACTACCGTATCATCGTGATCCAGCACAAGACATTTGTATTTTAGCAAAATCATTCACCTCGTTTTCAGTATACCAAATTCCGCTATTCTCCGCAACCGTAAATTTCCTCTTGATAAATACGAACAAATGTACTATAATGACAAAAAAGGAGGTGAAGTGGGTGAAAGCAGAACCAAATCCTATTGATGTGATTGCAATGTGCAGCGCCAACGGCGATATTCGCCCCCTTCGCCTGCGGTTGGAGGACGAGAGCCATCAGCTTCTGCGGATAGATATTGCAGAGATTATTAACAGCCGGGAGATTTGTTATGCAGGTATTGAGGCAAAAGTGTTTCTTTGCCGGGCGGAAGTAGAGGAGCGAAATTGGCTTTTTGAGCTGAAATATACCATAAGAAGCCATCGGTGGAGCTTCGTAAGGATGGTGTACCGATGAGACCTGTTGTTTTTCACGTGGATGCCAACAGCGCCTTTTTGTCCTGGTCGGCGGTCTACCGCTTGCGAGTCTTGGGGGAGAGTATAGATCTGCGGGAAATCCCTGCTGTTGTCGGAGGAGAAAAAGAATCCCGGCACGGCATTGTGCTTGCCCGCAGCCAGCCGGCGAAAAAATTAGGCATTAAAACCGGCGAACCCATATTTATGGCGCTGCAAAAATACCCGGATTTGGTGATTGTACCCCCGGATTATGAGCTGTATGTGGAAGCTTCCCGGCATTTTGTGGAGGTGCTTCGCCGGTTTAGCCCAAATGTGGAGCAGTATTCCATTGACGAGGCTTGGGTGGATATGACAGGCACGGAGCGGCTCTTCGGCCCGCCTCGGCTGGCGGCAGAGAAAATGCGAGAGACCATCTACAACGAGCTGGGCTTTACGGTCAATGTAGGTATTTCTACCAATAAGCTCCTTTCCAAGATGGCGGGGGATTTTGAAAAGCCCAATAAAATCCATACGCTCTTTCCGGAGGAAATGGAGGAAAAGATGTGGCCGCTGCCGGTATGGGATCTGTTTTTGGTAGGCGCGGCTACGGAAAAGAAGCTAAAGCGCTTGGGTATCCATACCATCGGCGATCTTGCGCAATCGGATGTGAAATTTCTGAGAGGCCGGTTCGGAAAACCGGGGGAGACATTGTGGCATTTCGCCAATGGGCGCAATACTGATGCGGTAAATCCTGTGGCTGCGCCCAATAAAGGCTATGGAAACTCGGTAACGACTGCACAGGACGTAGTCAGCCGGGAGGCAGGACGGCAGGTGCTCCTGAGCCTTTGCGAAACGGTGGCGGCGCGGATGCGGAAAGACAATCAGTGGGGGAGCTGTGTGTCTGTCCATTTCCGGACAGCGGATTTTGGGCACTATTCCCACCAATCTCAGCTTCCCGGCGCAACCAACATCACCCGGGAAATATTCCTTACTGCTTGCCGACTTTTTGATGAGGGCTGGGATGGAGAAACCCCTCTGCGCCAGCTTGGCGTGCAGGTAACCGGCCTTGCCACGGAAGCTTATCAGCAATATGACCTTTTTTCCGGGGAAACACCTCAAAAGTACGAAAAGAGGTTAGCTCTGGATGAAACCGTAGATGCCCTCCGGGATAAGTACGGGGAAACAGTGATCCGCCGGGCAAAATTTACCAAGACCCCGGATGCCCATATGGCAGGCGGCTTAGACAAAGCCCGTCGTACCGGAATTACAAAGCCGCTTCCACCGGAATTTGACCCTTCCAAAATCGGAAACAAGGATGTATAATAAAAACAAAGGAGGGGATAGTGTGTCCGTTGTAAAATTCTATCGGGGCGACTCCAACGCGCCGAAAACCACCCAGGGCGCTCACTTAGGCGCCAATGCCATTATCACCTGCGGGGATAAGTTGCTTTTAGAAAAGCGGCGGGATTGCGATTTGTGGGGGTTGGTCGGCGGTGGCGTAAAAAACTACGAAACCCCTCTGCAAGCTATCGTCCGGGAAGTCTACGAAGAACTGGGCATCCGTGTGGATAAAAATAGATTCCAGAAATTAGGTGTTTATGGCGAACCGGGACGGATCGCTGCCTACTGCGACGGCAGTATTTGGCGAATGGTGATTGTGGTATTCCGCTTGGAGCTTCCCGAAGGACAGGAACTGAAAATCAGCAAAGAATCCCAAGATCTGCGCTTTTTCTCCAGGGAAGAATTAAAGGATGTACCCATCGTCATTACCCACAGCGATATTGTGGAAGATCATTTTCTCAACAAGTAAGCAGAGCGCCCGGTGCAAATGCGCCGGGCGAAATTTTTATTGTATATTCTGGAAAATATGCAAAATATACTTGAATATTCATAAATACTGTGATAATATACACTTTGACGGTGCAGTATCCTAGTCAGACCGTTCACCTCCCAGGTAGGGCCTAAAAATCCTATGAAGGGCATATCGATGAAGTCCCTTGTGTCTGCTTTTTACGCCCAGTTTAGGGTGGATGCTGGGGGTTAAGGTTTTCGGGCGCACGCCAATGGCATGGCGTATACGACCCGGTTACCGTGGAGACCTGGTGTTGTGCGGACGATAGCGCGCAGCTTATTTTAGCTGCCGTGGTCGCGTACGAGCCTGGTATGAACCTGCAAGGCGGTGCACAGAATCGTGTGCTGTGTGCAGTGTAGCCTGCCTTGAGTGAGTATGTGGGGAAAAAGGAGCTGCCGGAATGTGATTGATGGCCACAGTCATTTCCGGAATTGCCTTTGGAAACCATCCTTGCAAAAGAGGCTAAGGGGTGAATCGCGCTGCGGTGGAAAACACCTAGGCTGTCGTAATGGGGCAGACAGGGGATTACAGTACGGACTAAGTGGCAATCGGGTACTTGCTTTGGCAACGGGCAAGCAAGCGGATCAAACGGAAACGGCCTGCGCGGCAACGGCAGGTTCTGCTTGGTGAAAAACAACCCGACCTAAGCCGTAAGATTTATCCTGTCTGCTGCCGTCATACTATAAAAGATTATGAGGGATTATTGTGTCAAAATCCGATTCAGACAGTAGGAAAAAAGGAAAACAGACAAGAACGAAGTGGATCATCACCATCTTTTTGCTGACCATCGCGATTTCGGCAATTATTTCGTTTTGCTCTACCCAGCTGATGGCTGTGAGCACTATGGCGGTGGCATTTGTGATCCTGCTGATGATTGTGCTTATCGGTATTGTTTTTGATATTATCGGTGTGGCGGTTACTTCTGCTGATGAGAAGCCGTTCCATTCTATGGCGGCTCGCAAAGTGATCGGCGCTCACGAGGCGATCAACCTCCTGCGGAAAGCGGATAAGGTTAGCAGCATCTGTTGCGACGTGATTGGCGATATCTGCGGCGTTGTATCTGGAAGCGCTTCTGCTGCCATCGTAACACAAATCCTTGCAAATTTTGATTTTTCCATACCCCAAATCATTTCACTGGGTATGTCTGCCCTGGTTGCGGGTCTTACCGTTGGCGGTAAGGCAATCGGCAAGGGCTTTGCCATCGGCTCCAGCACCACCATTGTCCATACAGTAGGTAAGGTCATCTGGAGTTTTAGTTATCTGTTTCATAAGAAAGAAAAGTAAGAGGTATTACCTGTGAGTATTTTGGAGAATATCCACGGCCATGGGGATCTCGCCGTCCTTAACGATGGGCAGCGGGAGCTTCTTTGCGGGGAATTGCGGACTTTTCTTGTCGAAAATGTATCCCGTACCGGTGGCCACGTTGCCTCCAATTTAGGCGTTGTCGAGCTGACAGTCGCCATTGAGACCGTATTTGATACGGCAAAGGACCGTCTGGTGTTTGACGTGGGTCATCAGTCTTATGTTCATAAGCTGCTGACCGGTCGCCAGGCGGATTTTTCCACGCTTCGTCAGTATGGTGGTATTGCCGGATTTCCCAAACCCGCGGAAAGCGACAGCGATGCCTTTATCGCAGGCCATGCTTCCAGTTCTGTATCTATTGCTTTGGGGATGGCTCGGGCAAGAACTCTGCAAAAGAAAGATTACAATGTGGTAGCACTTATCGGTGATGGCGCAGCTACCGGCGGCCTGGCTTTTGAGGGTCTGAATGACGCGGCGGTAAGCAAAGAACCGCTGATTGTGATTCTCAATGACAATAAAATGTCCATTGACAATAATGTAGGGGGACTGGCAAAGCATTTATCTGCCCTGCGTACCCGTGATCAATATTTGGGCTTTAAGCAGAAATATCGTACCTTTATCCGCCGTATTCCTGGCGGCAAAGCTGTTTATCTGTTCACCCATAAGGTAAAAGAACGGTTGCGCCGTATGCTTCTGTCCGCCACAATTTTTGAAGATATGGGATTTACCTATTTCGGGCCGGTGGACGGACACGATTTACCCAGACTGATTGCCCTTTTGCGTCGGGCAAAGGAAATGCGATCTCCCGTAGTTGTTCACGTAGTTACGCAAAAGGGAAGAGGGTATGCACCGGCCCAGGAGCATCCCAAACTGTTCCATGGTATTGGAAAATTCGATCCCCAGACCGGCGAACCTGTGAAAAAATCTGTTCCCGGCTTTTCGGATGCTTTTGGGGAAGCATTAGTAGAGTTGGCAGAAAGTGATGACCGTATTTGCGCCATTACTGCGGCTATGCCCGGTGGTACAGGTCTTCTGCCCTTTAAGGAGAGATACCCCCAGAGGTTATTTGACGTAGGTATTGCGGAAGGCCATGCTGTATCTATGGCAGGCGGTCTTGCTAAGCAGGGAATGATTCCTGTTTTTGCGGTGTATTCCACCTTCCTGCAGCGGGGCTATGATATGCTTCTGCAGGATATCTGTATGCAAAATCTCCACGCCGTATTTGCAGTAGATCGGGCAGGTCTTGTAGGCGAGGACGGAGAAACCCATCACGGTGCATTTGACGTAGGTTACCTGCGACATTGCCCCGGGATGCAGATTCTTTGCCCTGCCAGCCGGCAGGAGCTTCGCCAGATGCTCTCCTGGGCAGTGAAAGAGCAAAACGGTCCGGTGGCTATTCGCTACCCCCGTGGCGGAGATCGGGGCTATTCTGACTCCGCTTGGGAATATAAACCCGGCGGCACATTAAAAGCGCATACTGTTGGAAAAAATGCGGTTCTTATTACCTATGGCGCATTTACGGAAAATGTGCTGCAAGCGCAAAAAATATTGGAAGAACAGGGCATTACTGTTACAGTTTTGCGGCTTTTAACCCTTTCGCCCTTGCCGGTAAAGGAAATTCTTTCTTACATTTCCTCTAATGTACCGGTTTGTATTTTTGAAGAAACAATGGCCCATTGCGGCGTAGGGGAGACCCTAATAAAAGAAATCCGGGACGCAATTCCCGGCTGCCGGGTCTATCATAAAGATTTGGGCGAAAAATATATCCCCCACGGCGCACTGCAGACACTGTATCACCACTGCGGTCTTACCGGGGAGCAGATAGCAAATTATGTACGGGAGGTATGCAACCTTGAAAATTAAAAAGAGATTGGATGTTCTTTTAACAGAGCAGGGATATGCGGACTCCCGGGCAAAGGCCCAGGCCATCATTATGAGTGGCCTTGTATATGTCAACGGACAAAAGGCAGATAAGCCCGGTATGTCCTTTGAGGAAACCGTACAACTGGAAGTCCGGGGTGCTACCTGTCCTTATGTTAGCCGTGGCGGCCTGAAGCTGGAAAAAGCCCTCCGGGACTTTGGCGTCGACCCCACAGGTTTTGTATGCAGCGACTCCGGCGCATCCACCGG
Organism: Faecousia sp.; assembly: GCA_045658625.1. GTDB lineage: Bacteria > Bacillota > Clostridia > Oscillospirales > Oscillospiraceae > Faecousia. The sequence goes on along the minus strand of JAZOVI010000062.1, from coordinate 13,399 downwards.
CGGTTTTACCGACTGCCTGTTACAGCAAGGCGCCAAAAAAGTTTTTGCCATTGATGTGGGTTACGGTCAGTTGGATTGGAAAATCCGCTCCGACCCCCGTGTTGTGGTAATGGAGCGTACCAATGTGCGCTATGTTACCCCGGAGGAATTGGGAGAGCCACTGGACTTGTCTGTCGTAGATGTAAGCTTCATCTCCCTGCGGATTGTTCTGCCTGTTATTAAGACATTTTTGAAGCCTACCGGTCAGGTTCTGTGCCTTATTAAACCCCAGTTTGAAGCGGGGAAGGAAAAAGTAGGCAAAAAGGGTGTTGTCCGTGAGCCTGCGGTCCATCAGGAAGTGCTGGATGATTTTGTGGCACTGACCCGGGAAATCGGTTTTACGATTTTGGGAATGACCTTTTCTCCGGTAAAAGGCCCTGAGGGAAATATCGAATTCCTTGCCCACCTGACATTGGACGACAAGCCAGGAATTGAGCCGGATACTGGGGATATTGTAGCCCAGGCCCATAACACATTGAAGGGGTGAAACTATGAAGAGAATAATCCTTACCCCCAATCCTTACCGGGACAGGAATTTTGAAATTGTACGTACTGCCCGGGATATTTTGCAGGAAGCAGGATTTGATGTAAAAATATGTCTCCCCTTTGAAATGGAACGGTCAGCGGATTTTCCCAGAGATATCCGTTTTCACAGACTGGACAGGGAACTGCCTGGCGCGTTTATGGTCGTCTGCTTTGGCGGAGACGGCACGATCCTCCATATGGCGAAAGCTGCCACCCGTCAGGGTGTGCCGATCTTAGGTGTCAATATGGGGACACTTGGCTTTATGGCAGAGCTGGAAAACAGTGAGCTTTCTCTGCTTCGTAGGCTGGCTGCGGGAGAGTATACCCTGGATGAACGGATGATGCTGGACGTAACCGTACATCGCGACCGGGATATTATTTTCCACGATATATGCCTCAATGATGTAGTGGTAACAAAAGGCGCTGTGGCCCGGATTGTCCATCTGAATGTCCGCTGCGACGGTATTGAGGCGATGGAATGTAACGGTGACGGTGTCATTCTTGCCACACCTACCGGGTCTACGGCCTATAATCTGTCTGCCGGTGGTCCAGTAGTGGAGCCGGAGGCGGCCAATATCATTATTACCCCCATTTGCGCCCATGATATGGTCAGCCGTAGCATCGTGGCATCTGATAAGCGTGTGATTACCGTTGGTCTCGTCAAAAATACCCACCGTAGCGCCTATTTGTCTGTGGATGGGGGAAAAGCGTTGCGTATTAATGTAGGCGATGTGGCGACTGTGAAAAAATCACCGCTGACAACGAAGTTGGTGCGGCTTAAAGACCGTAGCTTCTATGATGTGATCAATCAGAAATTTAAGAATAGTTGAGGTAATTGCCGTGAAGAGTAAGAGACAGGCAAAAATAATGGAGATTATCACTACCCGCAATGTAGAGACACAGGAGCAGCTTCTGGAGGCTCTGCAGGCGGAGGGGTTCAATAGTACCCAGGCTACTATTTCCAGAGATATTAAAGAATTGCGCATTGTAAAGGAACTGTCCAACCTGGGTACTTATCGCTATGCTACATCCACCGGTGAGATCAGTAATTCCTTTACCGCGCGCCTCAATAAGATATTTCGGGAATGTGTCATAAGCTATGATTACGCTCAGAATATTATTGTTATCCGCACCCTTCCCGGCCTTGCTTCCGCTGCAGGCTCGGCGGTAGATGCTATGAGCCTGAGCACCATTGTGGGTTCACTGGCGGGCGATGATACGGTAATGATTGTAATGCGGGATACCAATGCCGCCGCGGCATTTTGCGGTGAGATTAAGAATTTGCTTGGCTAAGCCGGAGGAGAACGAATATGCTGCAAGTGCTGCATATTGAAAATATTGCGGTAATTGAATGCGCGGATATTGCATTTGATCGAGGATTTAATGTGCTGACCGGTGAGACCGGCGCAGGTAAATCTATTGTCATTGATGCTATTTCTGCCATTATCGGCGAGCGAGCCTATCGGGATATGATCCGCACAGGTACAGAGAAAGCCTCTGTGCAGGCGGTATTTTCCGGTGTTCCTGAATTTTCCTGGTTTGGGGAAAATGGTGTTCCTTACGAGGAAGAAACGGTAATCCAGCGTGAGATTTACTTAGATGGCAGAAATGTTTGCCGCGTCAATGGGAGCCTTGTGTCCGTTTCTGTTTTACGGAAACTGGGCAGACAGCTGATTGATATTCACGGCCAGCACGATTCTGCATCCCTTTTCGACGAAAATAACCATCTGCAGTTTTTGGATGACTTTGCAGCCAACGAAGAACTGCGGATAAGCTACAAAGAAAAATACGATACAGTATGCGCCCTGCGCCGGGAAATTGACCGGATCTCTATGGATGAGGGAGAGAAACTGCGGCGTATGGAAACCTTGCGCTACCAAATCGCCGAGATCGAAAAAGCAGAACTGGAAATCGGCGAGGACACCGTTTTGGAAGAGCGGCGGAAGCTCCTGCAAAACAGCGAAAAGCTTAGCGACGGTATTGAAACGGCGGCGCAGGCGCTGTACGGCGGCGACGATTCCGACGGCGCGGTAGCTCTTTTGCAGGAAGCGGAGCGGGAAATTGCCCGCCTTTCTCGCTATACAGATACTTACAGCGCGGTGCAGGAAAGGCTTGCCGACCTTATGTACCAGGTGCAGGATTTGGCGGAAGAAATTCGCTCTGCCCGGGATGATTTGAGCTATTCCCCTCAGGAGCTTGATCGGATCGAGGAACGGCTGGATACGATCCACCGTTTGCGGAAAAAGTACGGCGCAACCTGTGAAGATATTCTTGCCTATATGGAGAGAGCCAAGACGGAGTTGGACGAAATCGAGTTTGCCGACGACCACTTGGAAAAACTGAAAAAGAAGCTGCAAAAGGCAGAAGTAGAAGCTTGGTCTGCGGCCGACGCATTGACCAAAAACCGTCAGGAGCGGGCAATGGCGATGGCAGATGCCATCTGTTCTGAGCTTGCCCAGCTAGATATGCCCAAGGTGCAGTTTTCTTGCGAATTTTCAAAAACAGAATTGACCTCTACCGGCGCTGACAGTGTAGCTTTCTATATGTCCGCCAACGCAGGCGAAGCCCTGAAGCCTATGAGCAAGGTCGCTTCCGGCGGTGAGCTTGCCCGAATTATGCTGGCAATGAAAAATGTGCAGGCAGAGAAGGATCGGATAGATACCCTCATTTTTGACGAGGTAGATACCGGTGTATCCGGCCGTGCAGCCCAAAAGGTGGCGGAAAAGCTCAGAAGTGTATCGGTCAATAAGCAGGTTTTGTGCGTAACCCATTTGCCCCAGTTGGCAGCATTGGCAAACACCCACCTGCTGATCGCCAAGGAGGAGCGGAACGGTCGTACCTATACCACGGTTACACCCCTTGATAAATTGGGGCGTACCCGTGAACTTGCTCGGATTATCGGCGGCGCGGATATTACAGAAACCACATTAAAGAGCGCAGAGGAAATGCTTCGCTCTTGACAAACGGTGTCATTTTCGCTATCATACAGTATAACATAGTGATGGGATGAAGTAAGCACACCCCCTTCTTACAGAGAGCTGCCGGTCGGTGCAAGACAGCAGAAGATGTGCCGAAATACCTCCCGGAGTGGCTTCCTTGAAAGAATAGTAGGGGAGGACGGGTGCGCCCGAAAAAGCGCAAAGCGTTATTGACGCTGTGAGGGTATAGCTGTGAGGCTATGCTGAACCAGAGGTGGTACCACGTATTTTCCGTCCTCTGCCCTTTCGGACAGAGGACTTTTTATTTTTGGAGGAAAAAGAAATGCAATTATATGAAGAACTGGTAGCAAGAGGCCTGATTGCCCAGGTTACCAACGAAGAAGAAATCAAAGAAATGATCAATAACGGCAAGGCCACTTTCTACATCGGCTTTGACCCCACCGCTGACTCTCTGCACGTTGGCCACTTTATGGCTCTGTGCCTGATGAAGCGGCTGCAGATGGCAGGTAATAAGCCCATCGCCCTCATCGGTGGCGGTACGGCTATGATCGGTGACCCCTCCGGCAGAACCGATATGCGCTCTATGATGACCCGGGAGACCATCGAGCATAACTGCGCTTGCTTTAAGAAGCAAATGGAGCGCTTTATTGAATTTGGTGAGGATAAGGCTCGTATGGTCAACAATGCCGATTGGCTCTTAAACCTCAACTATGTAGAGTTTATCCGTGAGATCGGCGGCTGCTTCTCCGTCAACAATATGCTCCGCGCGGAGTGCTTTAAGCAGAGAATGGAAAAGGGCCTTTCTTTCCTGGAATTTAACTATATGCCCATGCAGTCCTACGACTTCTACTACCTGTTTAAGGAGTACGGCTGTAATATGCAGTTCGGCGGTAACGACCAGTGGAGCAATATGCTGGGCGGCACAGAGCTGATCCGCAAAAAGCTGGGCAAGGATGCCCACGCAATGACCATTACCTTGCTTCTCAACTCCGAGGGCAAGAAGATGGGCAAGACCGCCAAGGGCGCCGTTTGGCTGGATCCCAATAAGACCTCTCCCTACGATTTCTACCAGTACTGGCGGAATGTGGAGGACGCAGATGTTCTTAAGTGCATCCGTATGCTGACCTTCCTGCCTTTGGAGCAGATCAATGAGATGGACAGCTGGAAAGACGCTAAGCTTAACGAGGCAAAGGAAATCCTGGCATTTGAGCTGACTAAGCTGGTCCATGGTGAGGAAGAGGCTGTAAAGGCACAGGCTTCCGCTAAGGCACTGTTTATGGGCGGCGGCGATGCAGAGATGCCCACCACCGAGATCGGTGCAGAGCAACTTGTTGACGGTCAGATCGGCATCCTGAATCTAATGGTAGCTTGTGGCCTTGCACCTTCCAATAAGCAGGCCCGTCAGCTAGTAGAGCAGGGCGGTGTATTCGTCAACGACGAGAAAGTACCAGCGCCCCAGTTTGCTGTAACTGAGGAAATGCTGAAGGAAGGCGTCAAGATCCGTAAGGGCAAGAAAGTATTCCATAAAGCTGTTTTGAAGTAATCCAAAGGGCGGAATTTTCCGCCCTTTGATAAATTTACTGGACATTTTACCAAATAATGCTATAATAGACCTATGCTACGCCAAAACTATTGATTGGAGGTTTCCTTATGAAACTCAATTATAAGCGTACAATCCTGGTAGGCTTTGCCTTCTTCCTGATCTGTGCATTCTGGCAGGCCTATGATGCAACCATCCCTGTGATCCTGACGAATAAATTCGGTATGTCTCAGACGTGGTCCGGCGTCATTATGGCACTGGATAATGTTTTGGCGGTGTTTATGCTGCCGATTTTTGGCGCGCTGTCGGATAAGTGCGTAAAAAGCAAGACCGGTCGCCGTACCCCCTTTATTATGGTGGGTACGATCATTGCTGCTGTTGTTCTTGTTGCCCTTAGCTTTGTAGACGGTGCGCAGTTGAAGAATATCTCCAACGTTGCAGCAATCGACGATCCTGCAACGCTTGGTGTGATCTATGAGCAGCAGGCAGACCGTGAGCTGATGACACCTGACGGTGAGGCTTTTGTTCTTGGCGACATCTTTGAAAAAGATGCGTTTATGGCAATTACAAGCCAGATTGAAGACGAGAACGGAAAGCTTGTAACAAACCCTGACTACACCAATTACGTAGCACCTGCCCGCCAGGCTTGTGCTGCAGACGCAACAGCCGATGACCCCACTACACTGATCCTGTTTGTGGTGCTTCTGCTGGCGGTGCTTATCGCTATGGCGGTGTTCCGCAGCCCTGCTGTGGCCTTGATGCCGGATGTAACCATCAAGCCTCTTCGATCCAAAGGTAATGCCATTATCAACCTCTTGGGTACTGCAGGTGGCATTTTGGTACTGGTATTGGGCATTGTGTTTGCCACCGGTAACGTCAAAAATTCTATGATGAATTACACTGTGTACTACGGTGTGATTGCAGCGCTGATGATTGGTGCGCTGATTATGTTCCGCCTGACTGTCCGTGAGCCTCAGTGGGCTGCGGAAATGCGGGAAGAGAGCAACCGTTTGGGAATCGATGAAGGTGAGTCTGAGGAGCAGGCAAGCGATCGAAAGCTGAATAAGGCAGAGACGCGCAGTCTTATTTTGATCCTGGCTTCGGTGGCACTTTGGTATATCGGCTATAATGCGGTTACCTCCAAGTATTCTCTCTATGCTAGCCGCGTGCTGGATATGGACTATAACACAACCCTTCTTCTTGCACAGGGTGCTGCAATCGTCGCATACATACCTGCAGGCTTGGTAGCATCCAAGGTCGGCAGAAAGAAGACTATTCTGGGTGGCGTTATTATGCTCACAGCGGCATTTGCAGTTGCTTCCTTGCTTCGCGCAGGCAGTTCTGTTCTGCTGATGAATGTGCTGTTTATCTTGGCAGGTGTTGGCTGGGCGACCATCAACGTTAACTCCTTCCCTATGGTCGTTGAGATGTGCTCCGGTTCTGACATCGGTAAGTACACCGGTTATTACTACACCGCTTCTATGGCGGCACAGATTATTACGCCTGTGTTCTCCGGCGCACTGATGGATATGACCGGAAAAATGACCGTTCTATTCCCGTATGCTGCTGTTTTTGCTGGCCTTGCGTTTATCACGATGTTCTTTGTGCGCCACGGCGACAGCCGTCCCGAGTCTAAGAAGGGCCTGGAAGCCCTGGATGTGGATGATTGATATGTTCATTGCGCTTCTTATTATTTTCTTTGGTTATTTCCTAATGCTTCGGGGCAGGGTGGGACATCCCAAACTGAAAAACTTAAGGGGCTGGTCCTATGCCCACCGGGGTCTCCATAATGAGGCCCTTCCGGAAAACAGTATGGGAGCTTTCCGTCGTGCGGTGGAGGCAGGCTACGGCATAGAATTGGATGTACACCTTATGGCTGACGGTAACCTTGCCGTAATTCACGATTCTTCATTAAAGCGGACGGTCGGGATAGATAAGGTCATTGAAGACTTGTCCATTCAGGATCTGCCGAATTGTAAGCTGCAGGGAACAGGGGAGTGCATTCCACTATTTACCGATGTACTGAAAATAGTAGATGGCAGAGTGCCACTGATTGTGGAGATTAAAGCAGAAAGTGGAAATCACAATGCTGTATCCGAAGCTGTTTGCGCAGTTTTGAAGGAATATCAGGGCATTTATTGCGTGGAGTCCTTTGATCCCAGAGCTGTGGCTTATGTCAAAAAGCATTATCCCAGTTTTGTTCGAGGGCAGTTAGCGCATAATTCTCTCCGGGAGAAATCCAAAGTACCTTTCATTTTGCGTTTTCTGCTGACCTACAATCTGATGAATTTCCTGACGCTGCCAGATTTTATCGCCTATCGGTATTGCGACAGAAAAAATCTCAGTAATTTTGTATGTCGCAAGTTTTGGAGTGTCCAAGGGGTTAGCTGGACGCTTACCGATGAAAAGCAATGGAAAACAGCTGTCGATGAGGGCTGGATTCCGATTTTTGAAAACTTTAACCCGTAAAAATGCCGGCATCGCAGTTGCGATGCCGGATTTTGTAAAAACAACCACCAGTTGCGGGAATATTCAACCATCTGTTGTGCGAAAACAACCGATAATCCCTTCAAAAATTGTTTTTTAATGCGTATATTGGTGTCACAACACGAAAGGAGAGTGCCCTATGGAACATACAATCGGAAAAAGAATTGCCGCTCTGCGGCGTGAAAAGGGCTTGAAGCAAGACGATATTGCCAAAGCATTAGATGTCAGTAGTCAGGCAGTCAGCAAGTGGGAGAATGATCAGTCCTGCCCGGATATTAGCCTGCTTCCCAAATTGGCAAAGCTGTTAGGCGTTACAGTAGATGTACTGTTATCCGGCGAGGAAGAAAAAACAGAAACTGTGTTTGTTCCTGAGAAGGAACGCAAGGATATTAAGGATATGATGTTCCGGGTGGTAATTGATTCCGCAGATGGCGATAAGGTGCGAATTAGTGTTCCCGTGGCACTCATTCAGGTTGCAGCAGATACAGGTATGAATATGTTTGAGGTATCCGGAAACAGCGCTATGAAGAATATTGACTGGAAACAAATTCTGGAGCTTGTTCAAAAAGGTGTAATTGGCGACCTTATTATGATTGATTCCCCAGACGGAGATAAGATTCGTATTTTTGTGGAGTAAGCTATGCGTATAAAAGTAAAGGAAAAATCCCGCTGGTCCTTTCGCCTTGCGATTCCAACGTGGCTGTTTTTGAACAGATTTACTGCATTTGTGATCAGCAGGGGAGATAACGATGTTACATATAAGCAGGCGTGGACGCTGTTTCAGGAAATCAAGGCATTCCGGCGCAGAAACGGCAAATGGAAGCTTGTGGAGGTTCACTCTGCTGACGGGGATGAAGTAGAAATAACCATATAAAAAACTCCCGGGTATAAACCCGGGAGTTTTGCTATTTTCAGAAGCCAAGTAATGTAAAGAAGTCTTTGAAGATATTCTCGAAGAATTCTCCAATGGAAGCAAAGAAATTTGCGATTGCGCCAAAGAAACCAACTTCTCCTGTAGCCGGTGTTAGAACTTTACCGCAGACAGTGCAGGTTTGGTCTTCTGTACCGGTAGCAGGATCGCCGGGGGTATGGGTTGTCAGCATCTCGATGGATTTCTCTGTTGCTGTGCCGCAAATCGTACAGGTATATGTCATAATACCTGTTTCCTTGCAAGTGGGTTCTCTGGTGGTGATGCCGCTGTTCCAGGTATGGGTTTCCAGCTTTTCCACTTCTTCGGTTTCTGTTCCGAAGCAGACGGTGCAGGTAAAGGTCTTGACACCGGGTTCCTTACAAGTAGGTGCTTTTGTGATTGCGCCGTTATCCCAAGTATGTGTGTTCAGTTTAGGGATGGATTCCAGCTTTGTGCGGTTACACAGTAAGCAGGTATAAGTACGCACACCTGCTTCTCCGCAGGTCGGAACTTTTGTTATAGAGCCGGCATCCCAGCTGTGCGCACAGTAATTACAAGTGATTTTTGCGGAAAGAAGCGGGTTATTACCGTTTTTAATGGCAATTTGCTTCCAGTCTTCTTCGGAGCCTTTGTAGCAGACCACTTCCAGATTGGTGCAACCACGGAAAACTTCGTATCCAATGCTTGTAATGCTTTTGGGAAGGATAATGGTCTTCAGTCCTGTGCAGTTGCTGAAGATGTGCCAATCCAGGGTGGTAATGCCATCGGGAATCGTGATTTCTGTTAAATTCACACATCCATAGAATGCCCGGTCTCCGATGGTTTTTACGGAGTCAGGAATGGTATAGGGATCGGCAAGCGCCATAGGTGCGCGAAGGAGTGTGGACTTATCTTTGCTGAAGAGCACACCAAAGGCATCGCTGCTGTAGACTGTGTTTGCTTTGTCCACCCAAATGCCGGTGAGTTTTGCGCAGGTGTTGAAAACGGAAGTATCAATACTTGTAACGCTTTTGGGGATCGTAATGCTTGTCAAGCTGCTGCAGTTTTCAAAAGCATACATTTGAATGTCGATAACAGTGGCAGGTAGAACAATGCCGGTAATATTGATACAGCTATCAAAGGCGTAGCGCCCGATGCTGACCACGGGGTAACCGCCAACTGTAGCGGGAACAATAATTTCACCGCTTGCCGCGGGATCACAGCCTTTAATCGTAGCTGCGCCTTTCTCTACAGAGTAAGTAAAGTAACCGTCAGTAGGAACTTCTTGTGCTTTCGGCAAAAAGAATACCAGAGCAACAGCTACGGCAGCAATCAGGAAAATGACAACTGCGATTTTTAATTTCTTCATTTATCTGGCCTCCGAATATTATCAAAAGGTTTACATACAAAATCATTATACAATACCAAAGTGATAAATGCAAGTGCAGGATGTGATTGTCATTTCTATGATAAAAACTGTTATTTTGGGTTTGGTCGAAATCCGTCGAACGAAAGTTGGGGGATTTTGTTGTAATATGGAAAAAATTGTGGTATTTTAGTGTGGATAAATTAGAAGGGAGGTGTCCGGCATCAAATTACAGATTATTGATAACTCTGAGTCGTTCTGCAAAGCAGTTATACAGCTGCTGCCGGACACCTTTGAAACGGACTTTTTCACGGACGGATGCGGCGCTGCGACCCGCATCTGTAGTTTTCGGCCGGATATTCTGGTGCTGTCTGCGGCACTACCAGGGGATGATGGCTTTCACATTTTACGGATGGTGCGAAGCGCAGGAATCCATCCTATGGTGCTGATGATTGTACCCATGATTACTGATTATGCCAAGGTGCAAGCGGTGGAGCTGAAAATCAATTACGCAATGTGTATGCCTTGCGATGTGCGGGCTACTGCAGATTGTATACTCCGTTTTAGGGAAAATCTTGTTGGGGAGAAAAATTCGGCGCAGGATAGTGCTCGGAGCTTTTTGATGGATTTAAATTTCCGTACCAACTTGTGTGGATATAGGTACTTAATGGACGCATTCTCTCTGCTATTACAAAATCCCGGACAGTCTTTAACTAAGGAATTATATCCGGCGGTGGCAAAGCTGCAGGGCGGAAGCTGGCAACAGGTTGAGCACGGGATTCGCTTGTCTATTGCGGATGCTTGGGAAAATAGAGAAGGGGACGGCTGGGTATTATACTTTCCCTACCAGAAAACGAAACCCTCCAATTCTGTATTTCTCGCTCGTGGTATAGCCTGTCTGCAGGAGCTTGTAAAGGAAGAGGTTAAAGCATAGACAAACGCTGTCAGGTGTGCTATAATGCCAAAGAAATATGATGAAAGCAGGAAGAAAATATGGGTTTTCCCTTGTTGCCTAAATGGATAGTACCGGCGCTGACAGACCTGTCGCCGGAACTGCTTCAGAAGTACAATATCCGATTGCTTATGCTGGATTTTGACAACACCATTGTGCCCTATACAACCAATATTCCCACACCGGAAATGGAAGCTGTTTTGAAAAAGCTTCAAAAATCAGGTATTCGGGTCTGCATCGTTTCCAACAGCAAGCGGGATCGCGTGCCCACTTTCTGTAAGGAGCGGGGGATCGACTGTATCACCCATGCGAAAAAACCTTTCGGGAAAGGCATCCGCGCCTGTATGGAAAAGTATGGTATTGCACCTAACGAGTGTGCGTTGGCAGGCGATCAGATTTTCACAGACACCCTGGGCGCAAATCTTGCGGGGGTTACATCTATTTTGGTTACACCCATAAACAATCATAATATTTGGCTGAAGCTGCGGCACGTAGCGGAAAAGCCCTTTATATATTTGGCAAAAAGGAGACTAAACAAATGAAGAATCTTGAGAAATACCTGACACTGCTCGACGGCGAGGTAGACGGTCTGCTGCTGACCTCTCGCTATAGCCGTTTGTACGGTTCAGAATACGACATCGCTGAGGGCGTTGCCATTGTTACCAAGAAAGGCTGCCGCTATTTTACAGACAGCCGCTATATCGAAGCTGCGGAAAACGGTCTCAAGGGTTTTGAGGTTTTGCCTGTGGACCGGGAGAATCCCTACTATCAGCGGCTTAATACCGCCATCTCTGAGTTTGGTGTTACCAAGCTTGGCTATGAGGAGGATTACCTGACTGTAGCCGAATTTAAGTACTACGAAAAGAGTCTGGAAGCAGAGCTTGTTCCTATGAACAAGGCAATCCACAAGTTCCGCCAGGTCAAGGAAGAATGGGAACTTGATTTAATGCGGAAAGCCCAAGAGATTACTGACAAGGCATTCTCCGAGGTGCTGGGTCGCATTCGCGTAGGTATGACCGAGAAAGAGTTGCAGGCAGAGCTGATTTACTGCCTGTATAAAAACGGCGCAGACAATACCTCCTTTGATCCCATCGTTGTATCCGGCCCCAATACCAGCCTGCCCCACGGCGTTGCCGGCGATCGGGTGATTCAGGAGGGCGACTTTATTACTATGGACTTTGGCGCGCTGTACTGCGGTTACTGCGCGGATATGACCCGTACCGTGGCGGTTGGATATGCTACCGAAGAAATGGAAAAGGTATATAATACCGTTCTGGAAGCCCAGAAGGTCGGTATTGCAACCACTCGCGCAGGCGTCTTGGGTAAGGAAATCGACGGCGCAGCCCGTAAGGTAATCGCTGACGCAGGTTACGGTAAGTTCTTCGGCCACGGCTACGGCCACTGCCTGGGTATGGAGGTCCATGAAGCCCCCGGCTGCAATCCTTCCGGTGAAACGGTGATGGAAGTAAATATGATTGCCTCTGCTGAGCCGGGTATCTATCTGCCCGGAAAATTCGGTGTTCGTATCGAAGATGTGCTGATTTTCAAGGACGGCGGCTACGAAGACATTACAAGAAGCCCGAAAAATTTAATTATCGTGTAAAATTTTGCATTTTCCTCTTGCAAAATTTCGATTTGCCTGTTATACTATGTTAGTCGAGTTATGTACACATTTAGTGCCCATTCAGGGCGCGTTTTAGGAGGATAATAATTATGATTTCTGCAGGCGATATTCGTAACGGCGTTACCTTTGAGATGGACGGCAAGGTTGTTCAGGTCATCGAGTTCCAGCACGTTAAGCCCGGTAAGGGCGCAGCTTTCGTTCGCGTCAAGATGAGAAACGTCATCACCGGCGGCGTAACCGAAACTTCTCTGAACCCTTCCGCAAAGTTCCCCACCGCTTTCATTGAGAGAAAGAAGATGGAGTATTCCTACAATGACGGCGATCTGTACTACTTCATGAACCCCGAGACCTACGAGCTGGAGCCCATCGACAAGTCCAACCTGGACGATGGTTTCCGTTTCGTCAAGGAGAACGACGTTTGTACCATTATGAGCTACAAGGGCAATGTTTTCGGTGTTGAAGTTCCCACCTTCGTAGACCTGGTTGTTACTTCCACTGAGCCTGGCTTCGCCGGTAACACTGCTACCAACACCCTCAAGCCCGCTACCCTGGAGACCGGCGCTGAGGTTAAGGTGCCCTTGTTCATCAACGAGGGCGAGAAGATCCAGATCGATACCCGTACCGGTGAGTATCTGGGCCGCGCAAAATAAGGAGAATGACTATGACCATTTCTGAAAAGGCTGCATATCTCAAGGGCCTGATGGATGGCCTGAAGCTGGATACCGAGAAGGCAGAGGGGCAGATGATCGCTGCCATCGTGGAGCTGCTGGGCGATGTAACCGTTACTTTGTCCAACGTGCAGGAAACCACCATTGCCATCTCTGATGAGCTGGACGAGATCGAAGAAGATCTGGACGCTATCGAGGATTACATTCTCTCCGAGGACGAGGATGACTTCGATGACGAGGATGATTACGATTTCGACGACGAGGATGACTTCGATGACTACGAGGAAGGCTTCGACTATGGCGACGAAGAGACCACCATTTATGAGGTGGAGTGCGCCTGCGGTCATATCGTAGATTTCGACGAGGAGAC
>JAZOVI010000061.1:0-2002 GCA_045658625.1 Faecousia sp. | reverse complement strand
CATCGGAAACATGTTCCGGCGCCACCTTCAGCTGACCGGAGATGTGGAACTGCACCAGCTCCTTGAAGAAAGTATCCTTCTTGTCGGCCAGCAGATAGTCAAAGCGAATACCGCTGCGGACGAAAACCTTCTTCACACCGGGAAGCTTCCGGAGTTTGCGCAGCAAAGCCACATAGTCGGAATGATCCACCTTCATATTCTTGCAGGGGGTGGGGTACAGGCACTGCCGCTGGGGACAAGCGCCCTTACTCAGTTGCTTTTCACAGGCAGGGTGGCGGAAATTGGCGGTAGGGCCGCCTACATCGTGGATGTAGCCCTTGAAATCGGGGTCTTTTGCCATCAGCTCTGCTTCCTGCAGGATGCTTTCGTGGCTGCGGGTCTGGATAATCCGCCCCTGGTGGAAGGTCAGGGCGCAGAAAGAGCAAGCGCCGAAGCAACCACGGTTGCTGACAAGGCTGAATTTGACCTCTTCAATAGCAGGTACACCGCCCAGCTTTTCGTAGCTGGGATGGTAGGTACGGCAGTAGGGGAGGGCATAAACTGCATCCATTTCCTCGGTGGTAAGAGGCTTTTGGGGCGGATTTTGCACCACAAATTCATTTCCGCAAGGCTCGCAGAGCCGTTTTGCGGTAAAGGGGTCGCAGTTTTGGTACTGGATGCGGAAGCTTTCCGCATAGGCCCGCTTGTTTTTCTGCAGTTCCTCGAAGCTTGGGAGGGTGATGGTGGGGAGACTGTCGTCTAATTGACGGGTTTTGAATACCGTGCCGTCAATATAGGTAATATCTCGGACATTTAGGCCGGAATTGAGGGCATCGGCAAGCTCTACAATGCTCTTTTCGCCCATACCGTACATTAAAATATCTGCCTGACTGTCCAGCAGGATGGAGCGCTTCATACTTTCGGACCAGTAATCGTAATGGCTCAGCCGCCGCAGGCTGGCTTCAATGCCGCCAATGAGGATGGGAACATCTTTATACAGCCTGCGAATGAGGTTGCAGTAAACAACGGTGGCATAGTCCGGGCGCTTGCCCATCACACCGTCGGGGGTAAAGGCATCGGTTTTGCGGCGGGGTTTACTGACGGAATAGTGGTTGTCCATCGAGTCCATATTGCCGCCGGAGACCAAAAAGCCCAGTCGAGGCTTGCCGAAAACATTGATAGACTGGGGATTTTTCCAATCCGGCTGGGAAATGATGCCAACGCTGTAGCCGGCATTCTCTAAAACGCGGCTGATAATGGCGTGGCCAAAGGAGGGGTGATCTACATAGGCGTCGCCGATGACATATACAAAATCGCAGCATTCCCAGCCACGGTCCAGCATTTCTTGTTTGGTGATAGGAAGAAAGTCCATAGATATCCTCCACAGAATGTTTTTATATAGTATAACATAAAACAGCCCAAAAGGGAAGCGGTGGAAAAAATAACAGAAAAATCAGAAAAAAGTGTTGACAAACTCATATAGAAGTGCTATTATGTTCAAGCGCTGAAGCGCAAAACAACATATGGGCGAGTGGTGGAATTGGTAGACTCGCTAGATTCAGGTTCTAGTGTTCACTGCGGACGTGCGGGTTCAAGTCCCGCCTCGCCCACCAAAAAATAACGGACATCCGAAAGGGTGTCCGTTGTTTTTTGTTAGCAGGTGTATATGCGAACCCGCATAGCAAAGGGGGACCCAGCCGAAGCCCAGCGAAGCGGGTTCGGTGGGGAAAGGAGCCGCAGTGAAATGACAGAGCTTTCCTGCTTGCGGGGAAGCGAGGGGTATGAAACTTGCGGCGACGCAGTCCCGCCTCGCCCACCAAAAAATAACGGATATCCGAAAGGGTGTCCGTTATTTTTTTGTTAACAGGTGCCTGCACCAATCCTACCCCGGAGATATTCCCTGAGGATGCAAAGGCTGTTGCCGAAGCTGCCCGCGCAAGCTGGGGCGCCCGTATCTAAACAAGCAAAAACCACCACAAATGTTTTGTTTTTGCGGCTGTCAAGGAAAAGTAGACACCGAAAA
>JAZOVI010000060.1:0-8294 GCA_045658625.1 Faecousia sp. | reverse complement strand
CCGCTGACCCTGCGCACGTCAAGCGCATGCTCTACCAGCTGAGCTAATCGTCCAAGCGCTGGGTTATTATAGCAAAAGGAATACCTTTTGTCAAGCCCCTTTTTTATAGGAGTGAGAGTAGGATTTTTTATAGGAGTGAGAGTAGGATTGCGGTAATCAGCCCGGACAAGGTCAGGGACAGACTGCTGACTGCGCCGCAAAGCTCGGAGATTTCCGTTGCCCGGCTTGTTCCGCCAAGGTGGGAGGATGTTCCGTAGGCAACACCTTGGGAAACTGGGTCTTTCAGGCGGAAAAGCTTGGAAAGCAGCGGTCCGATGACATTACCGAAATTGCCTGTAATTACAATTACGGCGGTTGTTAATGCGCCGATACCGCCGGCTTGCTCACTAAGCGTTGCGCCGATAGCGGAGGTAACACTTTTGGGGAGTAGGGAAGCGGTCATAATTTCGTCGAGGCCAAACAGCTTGCACATTACCCATACAGAAAGCAAACTGGATAATGCGCCGCCGATTACGCCGATTAAAATGGCTGGCAGGTGCTTTTTCAGGTTTTGCAGCTGCTTATAAAAGGAAATCACAAGGCATACGGTGGCGGGCGTAATCAAAAATTGAAGTATTTCGCAGTCTTTTTGATATTTTCCTATGGGAATATCCAGCAAAAGAAGTACTGCTACTACCATAACTGTACCTGTCAGGAGGGGACTTAAAAGGGCGCTTTTGGCCTTTTTCTGTAAGACTGAGCCTAAATAGAAAGCTGCTACGGTTATGGCTATACAGAAGAAAGCGCTGGTAGAGAGAAAGTCATTCATCTTGCGCACCGCCTTTCCGGATAAGCTTGGTAATCAGTCCGGATACAACAAAGGTCAGACAAGTGGTTACGATAATTAAGATGGCGATTTTCAGGAGGTTTGGGCGAATGAGTTCCCAATGGGCCAAAATACCTACCGCAGGTACAATTAAAAACAACGGTAGAAGGGAGACCAGTCCTGTTCCTGTTTTCTCCACGTCTTCCACTTTGATCAGTTTCAGAAAAAAGGCAGCCAGGAGCAAAACCATACCGTAAATGGATGCAGGGATAGGGAAAGGGAGCAGCGCATGGCATAGTTCGCCGGCCAGGCAGAACAGGAGGATCATGCAAGATTCCTTGACAAATTTCATAGAGTATGCTCCAGTCGGTGGGATGTAAATCCCGTGTATCATAACATATGTACGATAGAAAAGCAATCCCTGTATCAGGTAGTGTATTTGGATGTGTTTTGTGCACTTTTCCAGTTTGCGTTGAACAATCAACTGGGGATTTGTGGAATTTTTATACGAATTTTTATGCATAAATAGTTGACTTTATCCATTTATAGATGTATAATGAGTGCATATTTTGAATGAAGCCCTTTGGAGGAAGTAAAATGAACAAGGAAAATATCAAAAAGGTCGTTTTGGCCTATTCCGGTGGCTTGGATACATCCATTATTATCCCTTGGCTGAAGGAAAATTACAATAATTGTGAGGTTATCGCCGTTGCCGGCAACGTCGGTCAGGCTGACGAGCTAGACGGTTTGGAGGAAAAGGCGCTCAAGACCGGCGCATCTAAGCTGTATGTGCTGGATTTGACCGATGATTATGTGGATAATTACATTATTCCCACAATGAAGGCCGGCGCCATTTACGAAGAGTACCTGCTGGGCACCAGCCACGCCCGCCCTTGTATTGCAAAGGGTTTGGTGGAGGTTGCCTTGAAGGAAGGCGCAGATGCCATTGTCCACGGCTGTACCGGCAAGGGCAACGATCAGGTTCGTTTCGAGCTAACCATTAAGCATTTTGCTCCCAATATGCCCATCATCGCCCCTTGGCGTGAGTGGAATATTAAATCCCGTGAGGAAGAAATTGATTATGCAGAAGCCCACAATGTGCCTCTGAAAATCAATCGGGAGACCAACTACTCCAAGGATAAGAACCTGTGGCACTTGTCTCACGAGGGTCTTGACCTGGAAGATACCGGCAACGAACCTTTGTACGAAAAGCCCGGTTTCCTGGAAATGGGCGTTTCTCCTCTGGCTGCGCCGGATAAGCCTACATACATTACCCTGGAATTTGACAAGGGCATTCCCGTTGCTCTGGATGGCGAGAAGATGAGCGCCAAGGATATTATCCTGAAGCTCAACAAGCTGGGCGGCGAGAACGGTATCGGCCTTTTGGACATCGTGGAAAACCGTCTGGTCGGCATGAAGTGCCGCGGCGTTTATGAGACCCCCGGCGGTACCATCCTTTATAAGGCACACAGCGTGCTGGAGAGCATTTGCCTTGACAAGCTGACCCTCCACGAGAAGCAGAAGCTGTCCATCACCTTTGCGGAGCTGGTATACAACGGCCAGTGGTTTACTCCTCTGCGGGAGGCTCTGTCCGCATTCGTGGATAAGACCCAGGAGCGGGTTACCGGTAAGGTACGGCTGAAGCTTTACAAGGGCAATATGATTAACGCCGGTGTTTGGAGCCCCTACACCCTCTACTCCGAGGAAATTGCCACCTTTGGTGAAAGTGATTATAATCAGGCTGATGCGGCTGGCTTCATTAACCTTTTCGGTCTGCCCATTCAGGTGCAGGCTATGGTGGACGGTAAGTAATTATGGCAAAGATGTGGGCAGGCCGGACGGACGGCACAACTGAAAAAATTGCGGATGATTTCAATTCCTCCATCCGTTTCGACTGCCGGATGTACCGCCAGGATATTACAGGCAGTATGGCCCACGCGGCAATGCTGGCAGCCAAGGGTATTATCACCGGGGAGGAAGCCGAGACCCTGATCGAGGGCCTTGCAGGCATCTTACAGGATTTGGATAGCGACGCCCTTTCCGTGGATATGGAAAGCGAAGATATCCATATGTTTGTGGAGCAGGTGCTGACCCAGCGGCTGGGTGATGTGGGCAAAAAGCTCCATACAGCCCGCTCCCGGAACGACCAGGTGGCGCTGGATTTGCGGATGTACCTGCGGGATGAAGTGGATGAAATCACCGATCTTACCAAAAAGCTGATTACAGCAATCGCCGACAAGGCGGAAGAAAATAAAGACGCCATTATGCCGGGATATACCCACCTTCAGCGGGCGCAGCCCATCACTTTTGGTCATCAGCTGATGGCCTATGGAATGATGCTCCTGCGGGATGTGGATCGGCTAAAGGATGCCCGGAAGCGGATGAATGTATCGCCCATCGGCTGTTGCGCTTTGGCGGGTACGACCTACGATACCGACCGGTATTTCGAGGCGGAAAAGTTAGGATTTGACGGTATTTGCCTGAATTCTTTGGACGGCGTATCCGACCGGGATTTCTGCGCAGAGCTTTTGAGCGCCCTGTCAATTCTTATGATGCACCTTTCCCGGTTCTCCGAGGAGATCATCCTGTGGGCAAGCTGGGAGTTTAAGTTCATTGAGCTGTCGGACGCATTTACCACCGGATCTTCCATAATGCCCCAGAAAAAGAACCCCGATATGGCGGAGCTTGTTAGGGGCAAGACAGGCAGAGTGTACGGCGACCTGATGGGTTTACTGACAACCCTGAAGGGCTTGCCCCTTGCCTACAACAAGGATATGCAGGAGGATAAGGAAAGCGTATTTGACGCCTGCGATACCGTAAAGATGTGCCTGCAGGTATTTGCGCCGATGGTAGCTTCTATGAACGCCCTTCGGGACAATATGAAGCGGGCAGCCCAAAAGGGCTTTATCAACGCCACAGATTTGGCGGATTATCTTGTGAAAAAGGGAATGCCTTTCCGCAGCGCCTATAAAATCTCTGGGCAGATCGTTGCCGATTGTATCCGGGAGAATTTGGTGCTGGAAGAATTCCCTTTGGATAGATATAAAGGTTATACAGATCTGTTTGACACAGATTTGTATAATGAAATTGATCTGCTGACCTGCGTGGAAAAGCGGATCAGCGCCGGCGGCACGTGCGTGTCCTCGGTGGAAGCGCAAATTAAGTACGTAAAAAATCATTTGGAATAAGAAAGGAAATTGGTTATGAAAAAGATTATTGCATTGGTTCTGGCTGTTATGATGATGGCGCTTTGCTTCACAGGCTGCGGCCCTAAGGGCGCTACGCTGAAGGATGTACAGAAAGCCGGTAAGCTGGTTGTGGCTACCAGCCCTGACTTCCCTCCCTTTGAGAGCTTAGAGGGCGGCAAGGTCGTTGGTATCGAAGTTGACATTATGGAGCTGATTTGTAAAGAACTGGGCGTTGAGCTGGAAATCGTACAGATGGATTTTGACTCCGTGCTGGTTGGTATTCAGGCTGCTAAGTATGACTGCGGTATGTCCGGCATCACCGTCGACGAGAAGCGCCAAAAGAATATGCTCTTTACCGATCCCTACTACAATGCGGCCCAGGTTATCGTTGTCAAGGAAGGCAGCGCAATTCAGGGCAAGGCAGACCTGACCGGCAAGACCGTTTCCGTACAGACCGGCACCACTGCGGAATCCGGCTGCGGCGACGCTGGCATTGCGGTTATGGCGTTCAATGCAAATGCAGACGCTAAGGCAGCTCTGACCACCGGCAAGGTAGATGCATGGGTTGTTGACAACCTGACCGCCATCCAGATGGTGGAAGAGGGCGACGGCCTGGTAATTCTGGACGAGAAGCTGACCGAAGAGCCCTACGCATTCGCTTTCGCATTCGGTTCTGAGGATCTGGTGGCAAAGATCAATGAGATCCAGAAGAAGCTGATCGACAACGGCACTATTGCCGGTATTTTCGAGAGCTACGGCGAATCTTACGTAAAGCCCTGATAATCGTATGCGGCTCCGCGTGAAAACGCGGAGCCTGCTTGGGTTTTATAAATCTATAAAGGATAAGGAAAATTTGCAATGAGTTGGTTTGATAAACTGGCGGAAACTTTTTTGGAAGATGACCGCTACTTGTGGATGGTAGATGGCCTGAAAATTACGGTCATCATTACATTGGGAGCATTGGTAATCGGCGTACTCATTGGTGCATTGATTGCCATTACAAAGTATTTTTGTGAGGGCAATAAAAAACTGCGCTTTTTGAATTGGATCTGCGATCTTTACACCACAGTAATTCGCGGCATCCCGGTTACGGTACTGCTACTTGTGTTTTTCTTTGTAATTTTCGCTTCCGCTAGAGACGGTGTGCCTGTGGCGATCATCGCTTTTGGCATTAACTCCGGCGCTTATATGGCAGAACTGATCCGCAGCGGCATCAACGCCGTGGACAAGGGACAGATGGAAGCTGCAAGAAGTCTGGGACTTTCTAAGGGACAGGCAATGGCAAAAATCATCTTCCCCCAGGCAATTAAGAACATTCTTCCGGCCATCGGTAACGAGTGTATCGCACTGCTGAAGGAGACCTCCGTTGCCGGTTATGTGGCGGTAGTGGATGTAACCAAGGCGGCTACAAATATTCGCAATAAGACCGGTGATGCCATTAACCCGATTATTTTTCTGGCATTGGTGTATTTGGTAATTGTGGTCATTATGACCAGACTGCTTACAATTCTGGAAAGGAGACTGCAGAAGAGTGATGGAAAATAAGGAAACGGTCATCTCTGTACGGGGTCTGAAAAAGGATTTTGATAAGCTGCCCGTGCTTAAAGGTATTGATATTGACATCAATAAAGGCGATGTGGTTTGTGTGATCGGTGCTTCCGGCTCCGGCAAGTCTACCTTCCTCCGCTGCCTGAACTTATTGGAGATCCCTACCGGTGGCAGCATTTTCTTCGAAGGAGAAGATCTGACAAGCGAAAAGGTAGACCTGAACCTGCACCGGCAGAAGATGGGTATGGTGTTCCAGCAGTTCAATCTGTTCCCCCATTTGACAATTTTGGACAATATGACCCTCGCCCCTACCCTTGTAAAGAAGGTTCCCAAGGAACAGGCAGAAGCCAAAGCGATGGAGCTGCTTGCTCGTGTCGGCTTGGCAGACCGGGCAGCATCTTATCCGAACCAGCTTTCCGGCGGACAGAAGCAGAGAATTGCCATCGTTCGCGCGTTGTGCATGGAGCCGGAGGTGATGCTCTTTGATGAGCCTACCTCCGCCCTTGACCCGGAAATGGTCGGCGAGGTGCTGGATGTTATGAAGGAGCTTGCTAAGGACGGTATGACCATGGTGGTGGTTACCCACGAAATGGGCTTTGCCCGGGAGGTGTCCAACCGGGTGATGTTCCTGGATGACGGCGTAGTGGCAGAAGAGGGAACACCGGCGGAAATCTTCGGTGCGCCCAAGTGCGAGAGACTGCAATCTTTCCTGGCAAAGGTGTTGTAATGATGAAATTAAAAAACAAACATTTTTTGAAGCTTTTGGATCTGAGCAGTGAGGAAATTGCGGGACTCCTTGCTGATGCGGCGGCATTTAAGGCGCAAAAGAAGGCAGGGATTCCCCATCGTCTGTGCGAGGGCAAGAATATCGTCTTGCTGTTTGAGAAGGACTCCACCCGCACCCGCTGCGCTTTTGAGGTTGCCGGCGCGGATTTGGGCATGGGCGTTACCTATTTAGGGCCCAGCGGCTCCCAAATGGGCAAGAAAGAGTCCATTGCCGACACAGCCCGGGTACTCGGCCGGATGTACGACGGTATCGAGTACCGCGGTTTCGGGCAGAGCATTGTGGAAGAGCTGGCAGCATATGCAGGCGTTCCCGTGTGGAACGGCCTGACCAACGAGTTCCACCCGACCCAAATTTTGGCAGATTTCCTCACCATTACGGAGCATTTTGGCGGCTTAAAGGGCAAGAAGCTTGTCTATATGGGCGATGCCCGGTACAATATGGGCAACTCCCTGATGGTAGGCTGCGCTAAAATGGGTATGCACTTTGTGGCCTGCGCCCCGGAAAAATATTTCCCCAATCCTGAATTGATTGCCGCTTGTCAGGCTATTGCTAAGGAAACCGGCGCTGTACTGGAATTTATCACTGACCCGTCCGTAGCGGTTGAAAATGCCCATGTGATTTATACCGATGTGTGGGTGTCTATGGGTGAGCCGGAGAGCGTGTGGCAGGAACGGATTGCGGAGCTGTCTCCCTACCGGGTAACTATGGAACTAATGGAAAAAGCGGGAGAACAATGCAAGTTTATGCACTGTCTGCCTGCCTTCCACGATCTGAATACAGTCATCGGCAAGGAAATCGGCGAGAAATTCGGCATTGACTGTATGGAGGTTACCAACGAGGTCTTTGAAAGCGACCGTTCCATCGTCTTTGACGAAGCGGAAAACCGGATGCACACCATCAAAGCCGTTATGGCGGCAACATTGTGATAAAAAACCGACAGGAGCTTTTCCTGTCGGTTTTGTTATAGGAGGAGCAAAAAAGAATTGTATTTACACTTTGTTTATGGTATATTCATAGATATTTCAGTATGAATTCAGCTACCCTTGGTAGAATAGAATTACATAGAAAGCAAAGGAGTTTTTGCTATGGATAACGAATTCGAAAAGGAAAACTTAGAACAAACACCGGAAATAGCAGAAGAACCCATCTCCGAGCCTGCGGCAGAAGAGGTTACCACGGAAACACCCGCCCCGGAAATTGCAGAAACCAATACACCTGTTGCGGAGGACGGCACTTACCGCTATAAGCCCGAGCCAGCGCGCGCATATACGCCGGATGTCCCGGAAAAACCTAAAAAGAAGAAAAAGAAAGGCCGCGGCCTGAAAATTGCTGCGCTGGCGCTGAGCTGCACCTTGCTGGGCGGCTTGTGCGGTGTGGGTGGTACAATGCTGACCCTGCAAATGCTGGCAGGTGGAAACAGAACGCCTGTGGAGTACATTTCCGGAATGCTCCAAGGTCAGCGGGAAAATTCTGTTATTAAAATCGAAGATATTGACACCAGCAAACGAATGACTGCTGCGGAGGTCTACGCCGCTAATGTCAATTCCACCGTGGCAATTACCGCATCGGCTACTGGCAACGGTTTCTGGGGCAACCAAACCACAGCCAAATCTGCCGGCTCCGGATTCATTCTAAGCCACGACGGCTATGTGCTGACCAACTACCACGTGGTAGAGGGAATGAGCCAAATTACCGTATCTTTGTACGATAAGCGGGAGTTTCCTGCAACGCTCATCGGCTATGACCAGAGCAATGACATTGCGGTGCTGAAAATTATCGGCGATAACCTGACTCCGGTGGTAATGGGCGACTCCAATAACCTCAATGTGGGCGACAGCGTGGTGGCCATTGGCAATCCTTTGGGTGAGCTGAGCTTCACGCTCACCGCCGGTCATATCAGCGCCAAGGATCGCCCTGTTACGATGCAAAGCGGCAGTACGATGACCCTGCTGCAAACCGATTGCCC
>JAZOVI010000059.1:0-10006 GCA_045658625.1 Faecousia sp. | reverse complement strand
TAAATTTTCAAATTTAATGCCGTTTGTTTGATTATTCACCATTTTACTAAAGTTCTGGTAACTCATACCAAGCTGCTTATACAGCCAGTACTTGGTTTTGCCTTGTTTTTCCAGCAATGCCAACGCATTTAGCTTTATCATAAGATACTCTCCCATCACTTATGTTTTAATGAGATAATATCTTAGGTTTTCTCTTCACATATAGACTAATACATTATATAATGAAAACATACACTGCAAAAAAGGGGTGTTTTTATGATCGTTGACATAACGGGGGGGTTTTTGACACGGGGGAATCGGGGGAATGACTGTTTAGGAAATGGGGAGCATCCGGGGATCGAATGCTGCTGCGATGAATGCGATTATATGATCTGCTGCCTGACGGAACGGATGATAGATGCTTGCCATACCTGCGACGATCCGGATTGCCCCCGGCGTTTATGATGGTATTCCTTACAATTCCGGGATTTTTATGAAAAGGTACTTGACAAAAGAAATAGGCTTTGCTATAATGACTCAGCGCTTGGACGATTAGCTCAGCTGGTAGAGCATGCGCTTGACGTGCGCAGGGTCAGCGGTTCGAGTCCGTTATCGTCCACCAAAAAAGACACCACCCAATCGGGTGGTGTCTTTTTTTGGTATTGGTATTTCAGATAACGGACTCGAAAGGCGGCTCTTAGCAAGTGTTCAGTGAACACTTGCAACCGCCGTGGCTTTTCCGCAGAAAAGCGAGTCCATCCGGGCACGAAGTGCCCCACCTTAGCCGTCCACCGTCCGTATCTCGTATAGGGGCATACCACCCAATCGGGTGGTCTTTTTGTTTGGTATTGGCATTCAGATAACGGACTCGAAAGGCGGCTCCTTTGCGAAATGTTGACATTTCAACTTTTATGTGCTATACTGCAGATGTTGAAATTACAACGCTTATAAGGAGAGACTCTATGCTGGATCGTTTTGTGCGGTTTTCCCGTGCCATCGCTGAAATTGATCGGTGCTGGCATAAGCTGGTGGCTGAGGAAACCGCAAAATTTGACCTAAATATCCCTCACGCCGTTTATCTCAACGCTCTGTTCATCCATGCTGATGGCATTACTGCCGCCCAGCTTGGCGAGTTTTGCTGCACCGACAAAGCCGACGTATCCCGGATGGTCTCCATTTTGGAAAAGAAAGGCTTTGTGTACAGAGAAATTAGTGGTACATCCCGTTACCGTGCAAAACTGTTTTTGACCGAGGACGGCAAATCCGCCGCCCGGCAAATCCGCCAGCGAGCCACCTTGGCAGTAGCCCGATCCGGCGCCGGACTGTCCGACGAGGAACGGGAAATCTTCTACCGGGCATTGGAGCAAATCGCAGGCAATATGCAGGCCTTGTGCAAGGAAGGTCTGCCGGAACAAATAGCTTAACGGAAAGGAAGCCACATTATGAACGACTATATTATTTTTACCGACTCCTGCTGTGATATTTCCCCGGAGGTTCTGGCTCAGTGGGGCGTTTCCTATGCCAATATGACCTTCTCCTTTGAGGGGGAGGACAAATCTTATATTGATACCGACATTTCCAACAAGGAATTTTACGACCGGATGCGCCAAGGCGCCGTTGCCAAGACCGCAGCCATCAATACAGATACCTTCATCCGTTCCTTTACCCCCATTTTGCAGGAAGGCAACGACATTTTATATGTAGCCTTCTCCTCCGGACTCAGCACCACCGTTAGCTGTGCCCATATGGCAGCAGAGGAACTGAACGAGCAATTTCCGGATCGCAAGATCGTCATTGTGGACACCCTGGCCGCCTCCGCAGGCGGCGGCTTGATGGTCTATATGGCCGTAGAAAAGAAAAAAGCCGGCGCTTCTTTGGAAGAAAACGCCGCTTATCTTACCGACCTCGTGCCCCAGCACTGCATCTGGTTCATCGTGGATGACCTGGAATATTTGAAGCGGGGCGGTCGGGTCAGTCCTCTGGTTGCCTTCGCCGGCGGTCTTTTGGGCATTAAGCCCGTTCTGCAGATGGATAGCGAGGGGCACCTGATCAAGGTTGGCACAGCCCGCGGCAGAAAGAAAGCCATCGAAGCCCTGGCCGCCAAGTATGCAGAGCTTTCCTACGAAGAGAAGAATACCCCCATTTTTATCAGCCACGCCGATTGCGAAGAAGATGCCAAAATCCTGGTAGATATGCTTCAAAAGCAGGGCGGCAACACCACTTTGCTCACCCAGATTGGCCCGGTCATCGGCTCTCATGCCGGCCCCGGCACCATTGCCCTGTTCTTCATCGGCAAACACAGATAATCGCTACTACTCTCCTTTACATACACTAACCCCCTGCAAAACACCCCCGGCAGAGTTTTCTGCCGGGGGTGTTTCCTATTGCCAAGGCAATGTCCGAATTTATTTTCTGTTCAGCTTAAGAAAATCTTGACAAATTCCGTCCGTTTATGGATAATTAGGTTGCTTTTGAAAAGGATGTGAGTATTATCAACCATTTACATTTACACCGGGGATTTGGCAGTTTCATTAAGAAAAACGTCGTGATGGTAATTGCTATGATTGCGGCCATCATCACCTGCTTCTTAGTGCCTCCGGACAAAGCTTATCTTGCCTATTTTGATGTAAAAACGCTGACCTGTCTGTTCTGTGTGCTGGCTGTGGTCTGCGCTCTGAAAAACATCAATTTCTTCTATATGCTGGCCAAAAAACTCATCCAGGTATTTCGCAATACGCGGATCTGTATTCTTGCTCTGGTGTACATCACATTTATCGGCTCTATGCTGATTGCCAACGATATGGCGTTGCTCACCTTCCTGCCCCTTGGCACTTATGTGATAATAAGCACAGGTAAAGGTAAGTATATGGCATTTACCTTTATTATGCAGAATATCGCCGCTAACTTGGGCGGTATGCTCACCCCCTTTGGTAACCCCCAAAACCTGTATCTGTATACCAAATTTCAGATTCCCACAATGGAGTTTATGGGCATTATGGCCGTGCCCTTTGCCATTGCCGTGGGACTGATCACCCTGTGCTGTATTCTCTTTGTAAAACCCGAACCCTTCACGCTTCAGGGCGAAAAACTCAGCCTGCCGAAAGGGCGTTCCATCGTATATCTGCTGTTATTCGTTCTTGCCATCGCCATTGTATTCCGCGGGATTCCCTATTGGATCGGTCTCATCATAATCCCCGGCGTACTGCTCTTTATGGACCGAAAAGCGCTGAAAATGGTAGACTATCCCCTACTGCTGACCTTCGTATTTTTCTTTATCTTTTCCGGTAATATGGCGCGGATTGAGGCAGTGCGGTCTTTGTTTTCCTTCCTCTTGGAGAAAAACACATTGCTTGTTTCTATCCTATCCTGTCAGGTTATCAGTAATGTCCCCTCGGCGATTTTGTTGTCCCAATTTACAGACAACTATAAACACCTGTTGCTGGGTGTCAACATCGGCGGTGTAGGCACACTAATCGCATCTCTTGCCAGTTTGATTACCTTCCGGGAGTACAGTAAGCATAACAAAGGAAAAACAGGCTATTATATACTGCTGTTTTCCGCCTTTAATTTTGCTTTCCTGATTATTTTGGCAACCTTTAGCTTGCTGTTCCAATAAAAGCACGAAACCGCCCCCGGTGAAAACTTCACCGGGGGCAGTTTTTCTATGTGCTTAAAAAGCATGTCATTGCGAGGAGCAACGCGACGCGGCAATCTCCCGGCACATCCTTTCAATTCTATGCGGACAATCCAAATCCGCACAGCTGCTGCACCGCCCGGAATCCTGCTCCAACAAACAACAAAGCATATAATCGCATTCATCACAACAGCACTCAATCCCGGGATGCTCCCCGTTCCCAAGGCAATCCCTGCCCCCATTCCCCGGCGTCAAAACAACACCCGTTACATCTATAATCATATTACCACCTCTTTTGACACCATTATACAAAATCACTTTTGCAAAACCTGTCGAATAAACGAACTACCGACAGCCTTGCAATCAGGCTGGCGGTTTGCTATACTTTATCGTAGAAAGGCGGTGCCCTTTATGGCCGAATACGAGCTTGTCCGTGAGATCAAAAATCTTTGCCCCAACAATCAGATGCGGGATGTGTTTTTTGAAGAGGTGGAGACTAACGACCCAAAAGGTTATGTAAACTCACTTCTCAAAGGAAATGCCGTCTCCCTTTCCGCAGAGGAAAAAGAAGACGGCACTGTAATCGTTCACGCCGATTGCGACGGCCTGATCCAAAAATTCATTTTCACACCGGTGTAGCCTGTTTTCCTACAACCAATTTCCGCAAGCCCCGATACATCCAATATGCGCCGGAGGTAAACAGAAGGTCCATTACGGTTACGCACAGCACATAGAAAATCTTTGCTACCACCGCGCCGGTAACGGCTTCCACCGCCTGACGGACAGCCTCCAGCGGCGGGATATTGCATACATAGAAGTTATTATAATTGGTTTCCAGCAGCTGCGCCGCCGTTGCGGACACCGCGCAGAAGCACAGCATAAAGATAATAATTGCCCTCTGCTCACCTTTTTTAGCAGGTGTGTGCAGATTCAGCGTGGGGATCAGCAGGAAGCCCAGCATAATCAGAAGATGTACCGTTACCGTATGGAAATCAAAATACCCCGTAAAATAAGCCTGAACATTCCAGGAGCCATAAATCAGGTTGGGATAAATAATCATCATCAAAAACTCTGAACCGCAGAGCGCTGCAGTGATGCCGCCCACCTTATCCTGATGCTTGCCCCGGTAAAAGGCCATAATCGGGATCATAAAAATGAACAGCGAGCAGTAGTGTAGAGGGATATGATAAAGGTCGTACCCCTGGGCAAAGGACAAGGCCTGCTTGCCAATCTCCAGAAGCACAATGACTACCGCCAGAATTTTAAGGGGAAGCATACGGGTTTCTAAGGATTTTTTCTGCAGGGTCAAGCGAAGTACTGCGCACAGAATCAGCATTCCCGCCAAAGCCGGCAGAACGGTAATGGCGTGTTCTTTGGTCCAAAGCTGCATAATGTTTCTCCTTTTTTATTTTTGTTAATGGTATTTTAACAAATTATTCACAGTTTTGCAATCCCTAATTTTTCGGAGGCTGTATGTTTTACAAAAATATTGTGCCGGGTATCTTTCTTTCCCGCCCCAACCGTTTTATTGCCTATGTGGAGATTGACGGAAAAGAAACGGTCTGCCACGTAAAAAATACCGGCAGGTGCAAAGAACTGCTAACCCCCGGTGCAACGGTGTATTGTGAAAAATCCGATAATCCCACCCGAAAGACTCAGTACGACCTGATCGCCGTCCAAAAAGGACAGCGCCTTATCAATATGGACTCCCAAGCCCCCAACAAAGCCGCCTTTGAATGGCTATCCGCCGGCGGTCTTGGAGAAATTCAAAATCTACGACCAGAAACAACCCACGGCGCTTCCCGTTTTGATTTTTCCTTTGAAAAAGAGGGCAAAAAGTGCTTGTTGGAGGTAAAAGGCGTTACTTTGGAAAACGATGGCGTTTGCGCCTTTCCCGACGCACCCACAGACCGGGGCGTTAAACACTTGAAAGAGCTGACCTCTCTGGCTCAGGAAGGCTTCGGCGCGTATGTCCTCTTCGTCATCCAAATGTCCGATGTTTCCTGCCTCCACCCCAACGACAATACCGATCCGGCATTTGGCAAAGCTCTCCGGGAGGCAGCAGAAGTCGGTGTGCAAATTCTCTCTCTGGATTGCGCCGTTACCCCTGATACAATGACCCTGCATCAACCTGTGGAAGTAAAATTATAAACGCCTGTGGAATTTCCACAGGCGTTTTTCTTATAGATTTTCCAGCAAATCGGTCAGTTCTGCAATGCTTTTGATTTCATAGTCCGGTTTTTTATTCTCCGGCGCAATCTTACCTTTGGGATTCACCCAACAAGTGCGTATCCCGGCATTTTTGCCGCCCCGGATATCAGAACTGAGACTATCGCCTACAATCATAGCCTTTTCCCGTTCAAAGCCCGGAATTTGGGTAAAACACGCGTCAAAATAGGCTTTATCCGGCTTATCAACGCCAATTTTCTCAGAAATGAATATCTCCTCAAAATAAGGCGCAAGGCCGGCGCTGGCAATCCGGCTGTGCTGCACACGGGCAGTGCCGTTTGTTACCATATAAAGCTTGTATTTTTCCGCCAAGGCCTTTACAGCCTCCTCCGCGCCGGGCAAAAAGTAATGCCCAGAAGCTAAATTGTCCCAATAGAGCGCCGAGATTTCGTGAGGATCTCCATCTACACCCAAAGCTTCAAAAAGCTCCTGAAATCGGTGCCAGGCCAGCTTTTCCCGGGTGATCTCCTTTTTCTCCAGCATTGCCCAGTGACGAAGATTGATTTTGCTGTATAGCTCGCAAGTCTCATCGGTAGGCTCTATCCCAGACGCAGACAGGGTCTTGCGGATAGCAAAATGCTCCTGCATATGAAAATCCAAAATGGTATCATCCAAGTCAAGAAGCAAAAATTCAATCACCGTTTTTTCTCCTTACGATGGCATTGGCAATGGCCGCAAACTGGCCAATATCCAATGTTTCACCCCGAACCGTTGCAGGCAGACCGCAATTTTCAATAATTTCCCCTGCCCCACTCTTTCCCAGTTCCGGGAAGCCGGAAGCAAGACCGTTTTGCAAGGTCTTTCTCCGCATTGCAAAGCTTGCCTTGACCACTCTAAAGAAGGTGGCCTGATCCAAAATCTCCCAAGGTTTCTCTTCTCTTGTTTTCAGGGTAATAACCGCAGAGGTTACCTTGGGCTGGGGCAGGAAGCACCCGGCAGGCACGTCAAACAGCAGTTCCGGCACAGCATAATACTGGCAGAACACCGTAAATGCGCTGTAGTCCGCAGTTCCCGGCTTGGCTGCGATCCGCTGGGCAACCTCTTTTTGTACCATAACGGTAACAGACTCGAAACATTCCGCCTCCAACAGGGCAGACAGAATGGGAGAAGTAATATAATAAGGCAAATTGGCGCAAGCCATAGGGCGCAATCCGGCAAATTTCTCCTTTACCAGCGCCGCCACATCCTGCTTCAGCACATCGTCCCAAATAATTTCCAGGTTAGAGAATTCGCCCACCGTCAAATTTAGTATTGGCTTCAGCCGATTATCCAGTTCCACGGCGCAGACCTTTTTCGCCCGCAAGCAAAGCTGCTGAGTCAGCGGGCCGATGCCCGGACCAATTTCCAGCACACCGGCTGTTTCATCCACCCCGGCATCCTCTGCAATTCGCTCCGGCACCCACCGGGAAATCAGAAAATTCTGACCCTTGGCTTTGGAAAAATGGAAGCCGTGCTCTGCAAGAAGTGGCTTCATTATATGAATATCGCAAACGTCGATCATAAAATCCCGCCTTTCTTAGACTATTATAGCAGGATATCTTCCCTTTTTCAATAAGGATTGACAGCGGGGTAAAACTGTGCTATATTTTCCGTATTAAAGGCTGTGAGAAAGACACATCCCCTTTGAAAGATGCCCAGAGAGGAGCCGGTTTTGGTGCGACGGCTCTGCAACCCTGCAAAGCGGATACCACTTTTGAGCCGAACATCGGAAATGGTGTTCCGGGTGCGCCCGTTATAGTGCTTGGTCAACTCGAGAAAATCTCTTCCCCCTGCAACAGCGGATCTTTTCCCGCAATGCTGTGTTGCTAAAAACTCGAAATACACAAAGTATTCCTTCGTTTTTGCAACTTGCCTTGCAATAAAATCTCTCGCTGTGCAGTAGAAAATCCATTTTATCGAGCTGACCCATGAGTGGCGAAGCAATTCGCAACCAGGGTGGAACCGTGGAATACTTAGTATCCCACCCCTGATTTTTCAGGGGTGGGATTATTTTTATCCTTTCCCCAATTAAAAAGGAGGAATTTATTATGTCCGAAGAAAATCTGTACACGTTTGAAAACCCCGAGTACCGCAAGACCTTCTGGCACACCAGCTCCCACGTGATGGCTCAGGCCGTTAAGCGGCTGTGGCCCGAGGTGCAGCTGGCCATCGGCCCTGCTATTGACGAAGGCTGGTACTACGACTTTGACGCGCCCTTCACCTTTACCCCCGACCACCTTGCACAGATCGAAGGCGAGATGAAGAAGATCGTCAAGGAGCGCATCCGCATTGAGCGCAGCGAACTGCCCCGTGGGGAAGCCCTTGCCTGGGCAGATGCGCAGAATGAGCCTTATAAGAGAGAACTGATTGAAGACCTCCCTGAGGGCGAGACCATTTCCTTCTATACCCAGGGCGATTTTACCGACCTGTGCGCCGGTCCGCACCTGGATCACACCGGCCGTCTGCGCCACAACGGCTTTAAGCTGACCAAATCCTGCGGCGCTTACTGGCGTGGTGACTCTAACCGCAAAATGCTCCAGAGAATTTACGGTATCGGCTTCCCCTCCAAGGACGAGCTGGACGCTTATCTTGAAAAGCAGGCAGAAGCTCTCAAGCGCGACCATAACAAGCTGGGTCGTGAGCTGGAATTTTTCACTACAGTAGAAGAAATCGGTCAGGGTCTGCCCATTCTTCTTCCTAAGGGCGCAAGAGTTATCCAAACCCTCCAGCGCTGGATCGAGGACGAAGAGCAGAAGCGTGGTTATCTGCTGACCAAGACTCCCCTGATGGCAAAGTCCGATTTGTATAAGATTTCCGGCCACTGGGATCACTACCGGGATGGTATGTTCATTTTGGGAGACCCCGACAACGAGGAAAAGGAATGCTTTGCGCTCCGTCCTATGACCTGCCCCTTCCAGTACCAGGTCTACCTCAACCGTGCCCGTTCCTACAGAGATCTGCCTATGCGCTTAGGCGAGACCTCTACCCTGTTCCGTAACGAGGATTCCGGCGAAATGCACGGCCTGATCCGTGTCCGTCAGTTCACCATTTCCGAAGGCCACCTTGTCCTTCGCCCCGATCAGCTGGAAGAGGAATTCCGTGGCTGTTTGGAACTGGCAAAGTATGTCCTCGACACCGTCGGTATGCTGGAAAGCTGTACTTTCCGCTTCTCTCAGTGGGATCCTGCAAGAGCCGGCATTAAGTACGAAGGTACTGCCGAGCAGTGGGAAGAAGCCCAGCGTGTTATGGGTAACATTCTGGATAATTTGGGTGTTAAATACTCCGTCGGCATCGACGAGGCCGCATTCTACGGTCCCAAGCTGGACATTCAGTACAAGAATGTTTTCGGCAAGGAAGACACCATCGTTACCATCCAGATCGATATGCTGCTGGCCCAGAAGTTCGGTATGGAATACACCGACTCCGACGGTCAGAAGAAGACCCCCTATATCATCCACCGTACCTCCCTGGGTTGCTACGAGCGGACTCTGGCATACCTCATTGAGCGTTACGCCGGCGCGCTGCCTCTGTGGATGATGCCCACCCAGGTCAAGGTTCTGCCTATCACCGACCGTACTCACGCCTACGCAAACGAGCTGGTCGCTAAGCTGGACGCCGTTGGCATCCGTGCTGAAAGCGACTGCCGCAGCGAAAAGCTGGGCTACAAGATTCGGGAAGCACAGCTGGAGAAGATTCCCTATATGCTGGTGGTTGGCGACCGGGATATGGAAAACGGCACCGTTTCCCTCCGCACCCGTGGCGGCGAGGACCTTGGCGCAATGACCCCCGATGAGTTCATCGCCAAGTGCCTGCTGCAGATCGCAACCAAGTCCAAAGAAGTTTAATTAAAGAAAAGACGAGGAGCAAGCTCCTCGTCTTTTCTTCGCATTTGCAGGGGAATAAATCCCTCTCCCGAACGAAGTGAAAAAAAACAGCCAACCCGGTGGGTGGGTGTTTTTGTTGGCGGAGGGAGGGGGATTTGGACCCTCGCGCGGCTTTAAGACCGCCTACTCCCTTAGCAGGGGAGCCCCTTCGGCCTCTTGGGTATCACTCCGAATGCAAAGATATGCAGTTGCTCCGCTATTTTAGCACGGCAATACAGGTTTGTCAAGGGTAAAAACAGCAGGGCAAAAATATCATAAAATTAGCAAAAAACGCCAAATATACTTGCTTTTTGCAACAGCT
>JAZOVI010000058.1:0-1695 GCA_045658625.1 Faecousia sp. | reverse complement strand
CCTCCTTCGCCACGCTCAGTCGATATAGCGCCGGATCGATGATCGTAGTTCGTTACTGCAAATGCAGCAAGAAAGGCCAATAAAAAAGGACATCCTTTTGAAGTGACCCCAAAAAGTTAGACAAATATTTTTAATTCAAATTGTTTAAGCTGCCGAAAGGGCTTGCTGTCTGTGTAATGCAGGTGGCAAGCCCTTTAGTCTTGCCTTAATTCGCCGGTTATTGTAGTAATCGATATAGTCAATAAGTTCTGCTTTGAAATGTTCCACGGAATCAAATTCTTGCAGATAGAGCAGTTCACTCTTGAGATGACCAAAGAAATTCTCCATAACAGAGTTGTCGTAGCAGTTGCCCTTTCGGCTCATGCTCTGTTTGACACCTTTTTCTTCCAACATCTTTCTGTATTGCTTGTGCTGGTAGTGCCAACCTTGGTCTGAATGTAGGAGCAGTCCGGTGTTATCAGGTATCATCTGAAAAGCCTGTTCCAACATAGTAGTCACCATTAGTAGATTAGGACTATCCGAAATAGTGTAAGTTACAACATCCCCGCTGCATAGATCGAGAATTGGAGATAGATATAGCTTCTGTCCAAATAAGCGAAATTCTGTTACATCCGTTACCCACTTTTGATTGGGCTTCTCAGCACGAAACTCACGATTCAGCTCGTTGTCCGCAACTTTGCCTTGTTCCCCCTTATAAGAACGATATTTCTTCATTCTAACACGGCAGACAAGTCCCAATTCCTTCATCAAGCGCTGTACAGTCTTGTGATTCAAATGAATTCCACGGTTTCGCAACTCGTCTGTCACACGGCGATATCCGTATCTACCTTTATTCTCGTGGAAGATTGCTGTGATTTCTGCCTTAGCATGGGCGTACTTATCCACCTTCTTTTGGTTGTTACAGTGATAGTAGAAGGTCGCTTTTGGCAGATGAGCGATTTCTAGCAGTATTGCCAGATCATATCCTCGCCTCAGTTCCTGGATCACCTTTGCTTTTTGCTCTTGTGTCGCTCTTCTTCCAAAACCAAGGCTTGCAATTTTTTTAGGTATGCGTTTTCTGCTCTCAGTCGCTGGACTTCCTTCAGCAGATCCTCTTCTACCTCTTTAGGAAACTTTGCAGGACGTCCTTTGCTGCCACGACCACGACGTTCTATGTACAGACCTTCTGGCCCTTCTATAAGGTAGATCCGTTCCCATTTGCGAATTTGTTCGTGTCCGGATATTTCAAATTGACGTGCAACCTCACGGTAGCTAAGCTTGTCGTGCATCATGGTCTCCACAACCATTTGCTTGAATTCGCCGGTATGGCGCTTGTTAGGAACTCCTTTAGGCATAGAAAAACACCCCATTTCTTAGTACAAGTATTATATCATACTTGTCTAACAAATGGGGTGCAGTTCATTTTGGATGTCCTTTTTTATTGGCTCCCCTTGTTGGACTCGAACCAACGACCTGCGGATTAACAGGGTTGCGAATTCTGTACATTTTTAGGTATGAGGAAGAAAGCACACCCCAAAACACCAATTTTATGCTTAAATTGCGGGTTTGTTTTTCCTCATATCTTTTTTTATTACCAAAAGTGCACTTTGAGAGTGCACGGAATTACTTTCTGCTCTCACTTGCATCTGCAATCGTTTTTAACATTTCGTCATCAAGTGCACGATAATAATTAAACATTGTCTGCAAGGAATGACC
>JAZOVI010000057.1:0-4305 GCA_045658625.1 Faecousia sp. | reverse complement strand
GTTTTCTCCTTTTTAGGTTATTGGTTGACAGGTGCCATTGGGTGCACCCAGCCAACATGACCCGTCGCCCGATGCTTTTCAGTGCGGGCAGCGGTGAATCCTTATATTATAATGTATAAGGATTACAGCTTTATCTCAATCTCAACACCAGCGGGAAGATCCAGGCTGCTGAGGGCCTCGACGGTCTTCTGGTTGGGGTTGAGGATATCGATCAGACGCTTGTGGGTTCTGCGCTCGAACTGCTCACGGCTGTCCTTGTACTTGTGAACAGCGCGAAGGATGGTAACAACTTCCTTCTTGGTGGGCAGGGGGATAGGACCGGAAACGGCAGCGCCGTTACGCTTTGCGGTCTCTACGATTTTGGCTGCGCTGGCGTCGATCAGATGGTGATCATAAGCCTTCAGCCGGATGCGGATCATTTCCTGGTTTGCCATTTTGTGTTTCCTCCTTGATAAAACGTACTCAGTTTTCTTGGTGTCTGGGTACGGTGAACCATTTCATTCACGCCTCCGTGCGTATCACTCTGAGGCAAGAAAAATGGCCGACACAAGGCCGACCTTTCCCCTGTCGCAGCGATATACGCAGCGCAAACAGAAGCAGTTCAGCCGCCCGATGACCGGACATACTCCGCAGAAGTTACCGTCTTTCGACGCAATCTCCTGCATCATCGCAGTGCAATGTGCAGACTTCGCCCACACACGCTCGATCATTTTAACACGCACGGCCCCGTTTGTCAACTGTTTTTTCAGGATAAATCACAAAAATTTTATTATAATTTTGGTACAAACGTAGAAAATTTTTAGCCACTTTTTGGCAAAATAATCGACCTGCAGCAAGCAGGTCGATTATAATTATCCTTTATATCTCGGCTCACAGGTAAGATTCACACCCAGGCGCTTAAATGTCTTTTCGTCCACCGGGGAGAGTATCACAGAAGAATGAACCTGACAGCCCCGGAGTTTTGGAAGCTGTTCCATGGCCTGCTCTGCCCTGGGATCGCTGGCAGCGCAAATAGAAAGGGCAATCAGCACCTCATCTGTATGCAAACGGGGGTTGCGGTTGCCAAAATGATCCACCTTCAGGTGCTGAATGGGATCAATAACCTCCGGAGCAATCAAATGCAGTTCATCCGGAATGCCCGCCAGCTCCTTCAGGGCATTGAGCAGCAGTGCTGCCGATGCGCCCAACAAGGACGAAGTCTTTCCAGTTACAATCCGACCATCCCGCAGTTCCATAGCTGCCGCAGGCTTGCCGCTGATCTCCGCTTTTTGCAGGGCAGGCGCTACCACGCGGCGGTCTCTTTGGCTGACACCTGCCTTCTTCATCAGAAGTTCCATCTTAAAGACTTCGGCATCAGTAGCCTTGCCTTGTTTCTGCTGGCACATAATATCATAATACCGGCGGAGGATTTCCTGCCTGGAAGCCTCCCGACACGCCTCATCATCCGTAATGCTGAGTCCCGCCATATTGACGCCCATATCCGTAGGCGATTTATAGGGGCACTCCCCTAAGATCCGCTCGAACATAGCCACCAGTACGGGAAAAGCCTCCACATCCCGGTTATAGTTGACGGTAGTGGTGCCATATGCCTCTAAATGGAAGGGGTCAATCATATTCACATCGTTCAAATCTGCCGTAGCCGCTTCATAGGCCAAGTTAACGGGGTGATTTAACGGCAAATTCCAAATAGGAAATGTCTCAAATTTCGCATAGCCTGCATTCACGCCCCGCTTATGCTCGTGATAGAGCTGGCTGAGGCAGGTTGCCAGCTTTCCGCTGCCAGGGCCGGGGGCAGTAATCACCACCAGCTCCCTGCTGGTTTCAATGTAATCATTTTTGCCGTAGCCATCGTCGCTGACAATATGGGAAATATTTGCAGGATATCCCTCAATCTCATAGTGATGATAAACCCGGATTCCCATTGCCTCCAACCGCGCCTGGAATGCCCGGACGCTAAGCTGGTCGTTATAGCGGGTCAGCACCACAGAACTGACATAGAGCCCCAATCCGCGGAACACATCAATCAGCCGGATCACATCCCGGTCATAGGTAATGCCCAAATCGCCACGAACTTTATTCTTCTCAATATCATCGGTGTTGATAGTGATAACCAGCTCAACTTTTTCTTTAATCTGCAGCAGCATCCGCAGCTTACTATCCGGCTGAAATCCGGGCAGTACACGGGATGCGTGGTAATCATCATAGAGTTTACCGCCAAATTCCAGGTAGAGTTTACCGCCAAAGGCGTCAATTCGATCCCGGATGTGGGCAGATTGTATCTTTATATACTTGTCATTATCAAAACCGATCATCGTACGCGCTTCCTTCCGCAAATATTCCCTATCACTCATTATAAACCCTGCCGGCCAAATAATCAAGACCGCCGCAGAAATCTTTCTGCAGCGGTCAATATATCAGTTACATTCAAAGCCGATCATCAGGCCACCCTTTTCTGCATAGAAGCTGCAGAGGCCCTTGCAGGTATCGTGTACCACCTGGGCCTTAGGGAATTTGGCCAACACTAACTCCTGCAGTGCCTTTGCCGCCGGCAGATTGCAGCAGTTGTCAATCAGCACTTTTCCGCCCTGATAACCCATCTCCTGCATCCGT
The DNA here is from genome assembly GCA_045658625.1 of Faecousia sp. GTDB lineage: Bacteria > Bacillota > Clostridia > Oscillospirales > Oscillospiraceae > Faecousia. The sequence continues at coordinate 1,695 of JAZOVI010000057.1, read as the reverse complement.
TCAAAGATTTTAGCAACCGCGCCCTTTTCTCCGCGAACTTTATCCAGCATTTCCAATGTTCCCACATCACTGGCCTTACCTACCGCACGGATGCCCAAAACGCCGGCAATCTTTGCCACGATGGGACTTACACGACCGTTGTTGGCGAGGTTTTTCATAGATTCCAGGCAGAACATCAGTCGGGTATGTAGCTGGTACTCTGCAATCTTCGTGCAGATATCCTCGTAAACCGTGGAAGCTTTGATCATTTCCAAAATGCGGCCGGCAATCAGTTTCAGCTCCGGACCGGCAGAGAGGGAATCAATTACATAGACTTTCCGGTCAGGGTGCAGATTCTCATATTCTTCCTTTGCCAGTCGGGCGGCGTTAAAGCTGCCGGAAAGGTTGCTGGTAATGGTGATACAAAAGATTCTGTCAGCATCACCGAAAGCAGCTAAGTAGTCCTCAATATTAGGGCAGGAAGAAGAAGACTTACTTTTGGTAGTCGCCAGGGTTTCCAGCATATCGTCCAAGTTGAGGGTTTCATCATCTACAAATTCTCGATCCTCCACACGAATTGTCAGAGGTACGGACTGGAATTCCACATCTGTGTCAAGGCTGCGCAGATTGGCGCTGGAGTCGGTTATGATTTTAAATTTCATAGGTAATTACCTCACATTCCGCAGGAAAACCCGCATATGTGTTATTCTACCATATTTCCTCCCCTATCGTCAAATAAAATTTGCATCTAAGCGAAAATTTAATAGATCTCAAACATTTTCATAACAATTCTACCGGTGTCCCTATAAAAAAGCGCCGCAGGTCTCCCCTGCGGCGCTCTCATATGTATAAATTAGGAAAAGAGACCAACGATCATCATAATCAGATCCTCAACAAAATTAATGAGGATAGCAAACAGGTCAATGATGCCCTGAAGGATTGATGTAAGGCACCCCAGGATGCCGTTAAAGAAATTGGAAAAAGCATCGCCAAAGGAGCCGCCTGACGAGGAAGCGGCCTGTGCCACCGTGGGATAGGCAAACAGGAAGCCTGCAACAAGCAGCATTGTAAGAACTACGGGGACCAATCTTTTCATTTTCATAGTTTGTCGCTCCTTTCAAATTAGCAAATATGCAATTAGTAACTTTGCTAATACTAGCTTACCATACTTTTCCAAAAAATGCAAGTACTTTTTTAGGCAAAAAAGAACCTCCACCCTTTCGGATGGGGGTTTAGTATGTTTGCGTTACCTATTTTTGCGGTTAGGGCAATCTATCGTCATGCCGTCCGCAACAGTCCGGTGGACTGTTGCAGGCATAAAGAAAGAGCCAGGATTTCTCCTGACTCTTTAGTGTTTGCGTTACCTATTTTCACGGCCAGTCACCCGGCAACTATCGTCGGCGTACATGTGCTTAACTTCTGTGTTCGGGATGGCCGCGAGTCCGAGCGCTGCCAGTGGCAGATCAAGCGAGGACGCAGCGTGTGCCGCGGTCGATAGCTGACGAAGCTGCTCCGCCAGCAAGGAAGATATCGGGCACCGCAAACGGCAAGGTGGACTTCCACCTGTTCATATATTAAAAGAACCTCCACCCTATCGGATGGAGGTTTATAATATGTTGGCATTACCTATTTTCACGGCCAGTCACCCGGCAACTATCGTCGGCGTACGTGTGCTTAACTTCTGTGTTCGAGATGGGAACAGGTGGACCCACACGA
>JAZOVI010000056.1:0-4335 GCA_045658625.1 Faecousia sp. | reverse complement strand
CGTCTTCTCATCCGGCAGTTTTCCGTTCAGGGCATATTCACATAGGCACGTATAGGCTTGCAGCTGTTCCTTTTTCGTGGGAAGCTTTTGAATACTCTCATAGAAGGATCGGTAGAATGTAAATTGCTTTCTTGTCATAATGATTACTCCTTTAGAAATAGTAAGGGGAAGCCGAAAGAGCCCCGGCTCTCTCCACTTCCCACGATACGATTATACCACAGGCAAACGGAAAAATCTTCCCATTTTTTTCCCATTTTCATTTTTCTAAAATCCCGAAAAGTGGCTTAGTTACTGGGTCTTCGCCACCTCATCAAAAACAGGTAAAAATGTATACATGTATACAATCCAAAACGGAAATAGAAAGCGGACGGGAATCTTCCCGTCCGCTTTGCGTTTAATTGTAGGTGTAGGTTACTGTAACCGTATTACCATTTTCTGTTGTGTAGGAGAGGGTGATATAAGAGAAGTTTGTTACGAGGTAAGCGCCTGTCAGGGTGATGTCGTTCGCGTCCAAATCAACGCCCATAAAGGACTTGGTGGAGATAACATCGGCACTGAACTTGTAGGGGAAGCTGGTGGTGTCCCGTTCAAAATTCTTCAGGGCGAGGTCGGAGAATTTGAAGGTAGGCAGAGCGTAGGCGTCCTGACTGCCAACAGTTTCCTGCGCAGTTCCCTCAGTAACGTCGATATAGTCCTCAGGAACGGTAATGTTGTTGCCGTCAACGGTGATGGTGTTGATCTTCTCTATCAGGTAGTTCACCGTTCTGGTAGTGCCTTCAACAATAACCTGATAGGTTTCGTTTACCATGTTTCCGTTAGGAGAGGTTACCTGGATTTCAATGGTGTATTTGTTCACATTGCTGCTGAAGTTGTTGAATTTCTCGTAAATCTCTGCATTGCCGGAGAGCAGGGAGCAGGCAGGGAGGCAGATTATAAAGGAGAATACCAGGATAAGCGAAATAATAATTCTTTTCATAATTTACCTCCTTAGAAGAATTTCTTGCCCAACAGGGAATAGCCTGCGAACGCAATCAAAGTGACACCCACAAGTGCGCCGGGTAGAAATGCATTGCGCGCATTTTCTGCATCATTATTGACCTTAGTAGCTGCCAGATTATATGCGGCAATGACTGTCTTCAACTGGGCATAGTCGTTGCTGACAGAAGCCTTGTCTGCATCGGACAAACCATTGTAGATAGTAACTGCCTGAGAGATGGCGTCAAAGCGGGCTTCGCCCTTGTAAGTACCGTTGGTGATCAGATCCATAATCTCCAGGAAGCCGTCCTTATCGGAGGGGATATCCTCAATAGGAGGGTTCGTTTCAGGAGGATCGGTCTCAGCGGGAGGATCGGTCTCAGCGGGGGGATCGACAGGAGTGCTGGGTACACCTACAACAGAGAGGGAATCAATGCGAACCTGAGCGCTCATACTGTTAATAACAAAGCTGTTTACCGGTGCAGAGAATGTAACGGTAACTACCTTGCCGCTGACGCTGACATTGCAGTCGCTGCCGCTGATGGACTTCCCTAAATCTGATGCGTAACTGTTGGAGTTGCAGTTAAAGACGACTTTAGTCATACCCGATGCGGTAATTGTAACTTTCGAGTTCTTATAGAGTCGTATAGGTCCATCGTATTGCGCGACATTTGTTTGGGAGGCTGCCTTTTCATTCAAAAGGGTAATACCGTCTTGCTTCCAGGTCTGCTGTGTGTTATCCCAGGATTCAAGGTTTGCTTTGTTGGTAAAATCAATAGAACCGGTGCCGGTGAAAGGGCCGTCGGGTGTGGAGGGAGTACTGGGAGTACTGGGAGTACTGGGAGTGCTGGGAGTAGTAGTGCCGGTGCCACCCTTGGAGGGAGTGGTGAGGTTTGCAGGGACACTGCGGCCAAAGATCAGCCAGGCATATTCGGGATAGTCGATAAAGACATTCCGGTTGCCCTGAATATCTTCGACAACTTCATTCCGGCCCAGCTCCCATGTGTCAACAGGGTCAAGCGCGCACCATTCAAGAAGAACATCTACACTCTGGAATACGCTGGTAATGTTGGTTGCGCCCCAAGCGGAGCCCCATCTTACATAAACATAAAGACAGATTCTTGCTACGTCGCCTTTAACATTATCCAGAGGCTCAAAGTAACCGCTGCCTAAATAACCGCCAAGATATCCGTTGGCAGGGTTAGAGCCATACTTTGCTGTGCCGCCGTTGGAGTTTCCGTACTTGTTGTTATTTCTTGTATTATTTACAGTCGCGTCGGAGGGACGGATGTGGTGCAGATCTGCGCCACCGCCTTTTGTGCTGTCGCCGCCAAGAGACTTGGGCCAAACGTGCTCTCGGTTCCAGCCGTTCCACTGGCTCTGGGTAGCGGTATAGCTTGTGTAGATAAGGGTAAGGTACTGTTTTTTCGCACTGCTTCCGTTGCCACTTCCTTGCTCGCAGTCTGTCCGATGCGCTTTGTTATGACAATCGTCATAGCTGGAAATGTAAGAATGCGTGCTGGTCATCAGAGCATTCAAAGAGTCTTTGATTTCAGCGGCGCTCTCTTTGGACAGAATATCATACTGATAATTTCCTGTATAGTAGCTGGAAGCGCCGGTTCCGTTTAGGGTAGTGGCAACCTCATTTCGCTTGCCGGAGTTATATTCATCGGAATAGTCGTACTGCTTTGTTTCGGCAGCAAAGACCACGATACTGCCAGGCAGATACTGCAGAAGCATAAACAGCACCAGCAGCAAAGATAGAAGCTTTTTGGTGTTCTTCATAAGAAACCTCCAATGTACAAAATATGTCAATTTAATTGTAACATAAATTTACAGAAAAGCAAAGAAATTTTTGAAATTTAGGTTTTTCCGTCAAAAATTCATCGAAGTAGGAACAAACTGCAGGAATTAAAGTGCTGCCAACGCTTGACAATAGGCAATAATTTCATTATAATGGCAAAGCTGACGGGGTGTGGCGAAGTTTGGTATCGCGCTTGGTTCGGGCCCAAGAGGCCTCGGGTTCGAATCCCGACACTCCGACCAAAGATCCGGAATCCACTTTTGCGGATCCCGGATCTTTTATTATATTAGACCTTGAAAGTGAACCGCTCTTTTTTCAACGAATTTCGCTGAAAAAATTACACTATTTCCCTACATGTCATTGACGAATTTGCGAAACATTGTTATAATACAATATATTTTTATTAAGGAGTGGTCCTATGGCAAAAACAGTTCAGGATGTAATGGCTCTTATTGAGGCCAACAACATCGAAATGGTCGACTTTAAGATGGTCGACATCAACGGTCAGTATAGACACGTTACTATCCCTGCTAGAAACTTTAACGAGGACACCATGGTCAACGGCATCGGTTTTGACGCCTCCAACTACGGATACGCTGTTGTTGAGAAAAGTGACATGGTATTTATCCCCGACCCGGACACCGCAGTGATCGACCCCTTCTGCCAAATCCCCACTCTGTCCATGACCGGTAACGCAATGATCATCGACAACCCCGATAACCGTCCCCTCGCCCAGTACCCCAGAAATATCGTTCTGGCTGCTGAGCAGTATATGCGCGACAGCGGCATTGCTGATACCATGCTGATTCTTCCTGAGTTTGAGTTCTATCTCTTTGACGATGCAACATGGGATGTACAGGCAAACTCCAGCGGCATGAACATTGATGCTACTCAGGCTCACTGGAACAGCGGTGTAGAGGGCCATGGTGTTATCGTTCCCAAGCAGAAGAACTATCATATTGCTAAGCCCTTTGATACATCCTACGAGTGTCGCAGCGAGATGTGCATGCTCATGGAGGACGCAGGCATTAAGATCAAGTATCATCACCCCGTGGTAAGCGCTTCCGGTCAGTTTGAGATCGAGCCCCAGCTGGGTGGGATGTCCAAGATGGCAGACGCAACCATGATGATCAAGTACATCATCCGCAACACTGCACTGAAGTACGGCAAGTCTGCAACCTTTATGCCCAAGCCTGTGTATGGCGAGGCCGGCAGCGGTATGCACGTGCATATGCTGCTGCTTAAGGATGGCGAGCCTGTATTCTCCGACGATAACGGCTACTCCAATCTCAGCAAGGATGCCCACTACTTCATGGGCGGTCTGCTGAAGCACATCGCATCCCTGTGTGCTATTACCAACCCCAGCACCAACTCCTTCAAGCGCCTTGTGCCTGGCTTTGAAGCGCCTGTCACCGTCGGTTATGCAACCTCCAACCGCAGCGCCGTCATCCGTATTCCTGCATATGCAAAGAGCCCCAAGCTGCGCCGCTTCGAGCTGCGTAACCCGGATGCCACCTGTAACCCCTATTTCTGCTATGCTGCTATTCTGATGGCCG
>JAZOVI010000055.1:0-4993 GCA_045658625.1 Faecousia sp. | reverse complement strand
TCTTAGCTCCCTTCCGTGCCGCCACCGGCCGGGGAGTACTGGCAAATGCCCCCTGGAGCGGCACTGCCGTTCTGGACGTCTACGGTGAGGAGCATATGAAAACCGGCGATTTGATCGTCTACACCTCTGCCGACTCTGTATTCCAAATTGCCGCCCACGAGGATATCGTTCCTCCCGAGCAGCTTTACGAATACTGCCGGATTGCCCGGAAGCTGCTGGTAGGCAAGCACGGTGTAGGCCGTGTTATCGCCCGTCCCTTCGTAGGCGATAAGGCCGGCAACTTTAAGCGCACCGCCAACCGCCACGATTTCTCCTTAGAGCCGCCCAAGGCCACCTTGCTGGATGCCATTAAGGCCGCAGGCTTAGATAGCATCGCTGTTGGCAAGATCTTTGATATTTTTGCCGGTATTGGCACAACAGAGCACGTCTATAACCAGTCTAACGCCAACGGTATGGAACACGCCCTGAACTATGCGGATAAGGACTTTAACGGTCTGTGCTTTGTCAACTTGGTGGACTTTGATATGGTCTACGGCCACCGCCGGGATATCGACGGCTATGCCTTGGCGCTGAACGAATTTGATGCCTGGCTTCCCAAGCTTTTGGAAAAACTGAACGACGATGATCTTGTGATGATCACCGCCGATCACGGCTGCGATCCTGCCTATACCGCCACCACTGACCATACCCGGGAATATGTTCCCCTCTTGGTGCTGGGCAAGGGTGTAAAGCCTGTGAATTTAGGCACACGGAGCAGCTTTGCAGACATCGCCGCCACCGTTGCGGAAGTCCTGAATGTAAAGCTGGATACTCCCGGTGAGAGCTTCGCTAAGGAGGTGCTGCAATGACACCTCAAGAGCTGATAAAGAAAGCAGAAGAAGCCCGACTGCACTCTTATTCCCCCTATTCCGGCTTCAAAGTAGGTGCTGCGCTGCTGTGCAGCGATGGCACAGTCTACACCGGCTGCAATATCGAAAATTCCTCCTATACCCCTACCATTTGCGCCGAGCGCACCGCCATTTTTAAGGCAGTCTACGACGGCAGACGGGATTTTACCGCCATCGCCATTGTAGGCGGCAAAGAGGACGCAAATGCACCCTGTCCCCCCTGCGGCGTATGCCGGCAGGTAATGGGCGAGTTCTGCGGCCCGGACTTTATGGTCTACTTCCCCGACGGAAAAGGCGGCATCGTAGAAGAGCCCCTCTCCGCAATCCTCCCTCACAGCTTTAAGCTATAAAATATTCCCGGCTTGTGTTACAAGCCGGGAATTTCTTTTATGACAGTGCTATATTTTAAGGATTGTTGCTGTTAAAGGTAATGTTTGCTCCTATAAAATAATCATTTGCAGCCCCGATTTCCATTTTATTCCATTCTGTTTGATTGCCATAGTAGTAAACATTTTGTAAATGACGGCAATCGTCAAACGCACCATAGTCAATGGTGGTGACGCTGTCAGAAATGGTCACGCTGGTCAGGCTATGGCAGTTTTCGAACGCACACCAGCCAATGGTAGTAACGCTGTCTGGAATAGTCACGTTGGTCAGGCTAGTGCAGCCAGAGAACGTCTGCAGGCCAATAGTCGTTACGCTTTCTGGGATAGTCACGCTGGTCAGGCTGGTGCAGCCAAAAAATGCACGCTCGCTAATCACTTTTGTATCAGAATGAATATTATATGAAGTAATCTCTTTTGATGTAGCATCAATTAACGCTACATATGGGTTAGTATCGTTACCAAGATACTTAGCATTATCATAAATATTATAGGTCAAGCTGGGGCAGTTAGCGAACGTACCAGAGCCAATGGTGGTAACGCTGTCAGGTATTGTTACGCTGGTTAGATTGGTGCAGGAATGGAACACATTCCATTCAATGGTGGTAACACCGTCGGGAATGGTCACGCTGGTCAGGCTTGTACATTCAGCGAACGCAGCTCGGAAGATTATTTTTGTGTCCGGATGAATTTTACATGAAGTAATATTATCGGATTCTGCTTCAAAAAGCAGCAAATACGGATTGCCACGATTACCAAGATATTTGCAATTTTCAAAAATATTATAGTTTAAGCTACTACAATTATCAAACGCAAAATCACCAAAATGTGTTATACTATCCGGAATACTGATGTTGGTCAAACCAATACAATCGCAAAATGCGCCATCCCCAATATATGTAACAGAATCCGGTATATCAACACTTTCAAGAAAAATACATCCAGCAAATGCATTATCGCCGATCGTTTTCACAGTATTCGGGATATTGACGCTTATTAAACTGGTATACCCCATAAAAGCACCATCAGAAATTGCTACAACAGGCTTTCCATTGTAATGGCTCGGTATATCTACTGTGAAATTTTTGTAAAATCTGTCCTTAAGAGAAACACCTGTTACCTGATAACCGCCCTCTACCTCGGTGAACAAAAGTCCTCCGTTTTTGGGAGAATAGCAGGCTGTGCAGAGTGACACTACAGTAATTAAGGTTATGATAATTAAAACCGCCGATAACCATTTTTTCATAATAAACACACCATCCGTTCATTTTTTGTTCATCATATCATTTTTCTACAAGCATAGCAAGGGATTATACTAAAATATCGCACTTTTATTTGATTTTTAAGACAATATTCTTGCCGTCGCCTCATCCTCGTACTGACGGGTATAGAGGGCGTGGTAATAGCCTTTCTTTTTGAGCAATTCTTTGTGATTGCCTTGCTCCACGATTTTGCCGTCCTTGACCACCAAGATCACATCTGCATTGCGAACGGTAGACAGCCGGTGGGCGATCATAAGGGAAGTTCTTCCCTCGGTAATGCTCTCCATGGCCGCCTGAATTTTGGCTTCGGTGAGGGTATCCACAGAAGCGGTAGCTTCGTCCAAAATCAGGATTTTCGGGTCAGCCAGCACCGCCCGGGCAAAGGAAATAAGCTGTTTTTCACCGGTGGAGAGCAGATCGCCGCCCTCACCCACATCCGTGTCCAAGCCATTTTCCAGCCGCTTCACCATTTCTTCCGCAGAAATCACTCGCAGAGCATCCCAAAGCTGTTCTTCTGTTGCTTCCGGATTGCCCATCAGCAGGTTTTCCCGGACCGTGCCGGAGAACAGATGGGGCGTTTGCAAAACATAGCCGATAGAAGAATGGAGCCAAAGCTGAGACCGCTCCCGGGCATCTCTATCATCAATCAGCACCGTACCCTCGGTCGGCTCATAAAACCGGCAAACGAGGTTCACCAAAGTAGATTTACCTGCGCCGGTCTCGCCGACGATGGCAAGATGTGTGCCAAAGGGAATCTTCAAAGAAAAATGCTCCAACACATTTTCCTCTCCGTCTGGGTAACGGAATGTTACATCCTGAAATTCAATGTCGCCCCGGATAGGCTCCCAGTTTTCCTTGATAGGATCAAAGCTGTCGCCATACTTGGCGATTACTTCCGGCGTGTCCTCCACATCGGAGCGCACCGCCAAAAGGTTTGTAAACCGCTCGATATTAACCTGGGTGGTAATCAGGTCAGAAATTACATCCACCAGCCACCGCAGGGGCTCCATCATGCCTTGTGCATAGGACATAAATACAGAGAACGTACCAATCTCCTCTTGGGCGATGTAACCGCCCTTCCAAAGTACGATTGCCAGCGCCACGGAAGAAGCAAAGGTCATCGTACCGGCAAACAGTCCCCGCAGCCGGGAAGCCCGGACAGTAGCAGAGCGCATATTGGCAGTTTCCTTGCAGAATCGCTCTTCCATTTCCTGCTCCACCGCCAGGGACTTAATGGTCTTTGCGCCGGTAATGCCTTCGTTAAAATTGCCGGTGATTTTTGCATTGATCTCCCGGATTTCCCGATTGACCGTTACCAGTTTTTTCTGGAACACCGTAAACAAAATCACGAGCAGAGGTAATACCGCCAATACCATCAGCGCCAGCTTGGCATTGAGGTACAGCATCATAGCGATCGCGCCCACAAGATAGCTGATCCGCCACACACAGTCTATCAGCGACCAGGAAACCAATGTACCAATACGAGCGGTATCACTCATGAGTCTTGCGTGAATATAGCCAACGCTGTTTTGATTAAAATAGGAAAAAGACAGGGTCTGCAGATGGTCAAAACCCCTCTGCCGCAATTCCCGGCTGACCCGCATTTCCACGATAGTTGCCTGGGCGCAGGAGATATAGTTAACTACCGCAGCGCACAGGAGCGTCAGCACATACAGCACAATAAAAATGACAATGGTATCGAAGGTCTTTTCTCCGATAAAGTGATTCAGGGCGTATCGCTGGAACAGCGGCAGAACAATATCCACGCAGCTGCTCACAAGACCCAGCGCCACCATACACAGGATCATTCCCCGAACCTTTTTCAAAAAGGGAAGGATTTTACCAATGCCGAAAAATTTAAGATGGGTTGTTTTTTCTTTCATTATTCGGCCTCCTCCCCTGTTCCCGTCTGGGCTTCATAGATCTTTTGGTAGATACCGCCGGCGGCTTTCAGCTCCTCATGAGAGCCTTCCTCCACAATCCGACCCCGATCCAAAACAATGATCTTATCCGCTGCGCTAAGGGTTGTAATTCGGTGAGAAACCAGGATAACACTTGCCTTACCAAACCGCTGGGAGATGGCATTTCGGATTTTCGCATCTGTCTCCGCATCCACCGCAGAAAGGGAGTCGTCAAAAATGAGAATAGGCACCTCCTGGGTCAGCGTCCGGGCGATGGCCGCCCGCTGCTTCTGCCCACCGGAGAGAGTTACGCCCCGCTCGCCCACCATAGTATCATACCCCTGGGCAAAAGAGGTTACCGTCTCATCCAAAGCCGCAGCCTTTGCCGCCTCCCGAATTTTCTCCAGTTCCATATCCGGGGAGGAAATGCCGATATTTTCCCGAATGGTCCGGGAAAACAGGAAGGGCTCTTGCAGCACCATACCGATATTTTTCCGCAAATGCTCGGTGCGGATTTTGTTAATATCCGTACCACCAATGGTAATACGACCATCCTCGGG
>JAZOVI010000054.1:0-6451 GCA_045658625.1 Faecousia sp. | reverse complement strand
CGTCGCCTTTAAGCAACACATAGTCCACACCCCAAGTGTCAATGGACAGACTCTCGATGGTGGGGTATTCTGCCTTTGCCTTTTCGATTCCCTCTTTTACGTACTGCACCAGTCCCTGAATGTCCCATACAAGATGGCCGTCCTGCTCATGGACACCGTTGGGAAAACGAAAAACTTCCTTTGTTTGGATTTCGCCATTTTCCATCCAGCCCACAATATGCCGGCCGGAGGATGCGCCAATATCAATTGCTAAATAGTAATGCACAAAAAAGGCCTCCTTTCTCATTCTAATGCCATATTACTATGGCTGAACAAAAAAAAGGAGGTCTTATGTTTTGTAAAAAAGTGTCCTCTCTTGCACTTACCGTCTATCCCGGTAATGCTTGGGAGATTTTCCGTATGCTTCCGCAAAAATTCGGTGGAAGTAACTGATATTCTCGTAACCAACAGCAATCGCAATTTCCGATACATTCCGATCCGTATTCCGAAGCAAAAAAGCCGCCTGGGCCAAACGTTTTTCCTGCACAAGCTGGGTGTACGTCTTTCCCGTTTTTCGCTTTATCTCCCGGGAGAGCCATGAGGGATCATAGTGAAGCTGATTGGTAAGATCCACAAAGCTGCCGCTGACGTAATTTTCTTCCACATACCGCAGTACTTGCCAAGCGATGGTATCCTCCGGGTCAGCGGTGGTCAAGAACTCAGTATGGGCAAGCAGCTGCATAAGTACCAGTGTCATTGTCATTTGACTCATTTTCCGTTTATTGGGTGTTTCTTGAATGAGTATCCAAAGCAGATTTTCCAGTAAGTTTTGGATCGGTTTGTCATCAAAAACATTAAAATGCAAGTACCCGGTTCCGGTGCTCTTACCGCAGAGACAATCAATGAGAAATTTGCGCAAAGGCGTGGGTTCTTCTCCGATCAATGACAGTGGCGTGGAAAAAAACTCAGGCAAAACAATAAAATTAACCGCAATATCCCGCTCCCCCGCCTGACAAACTTCGTGGGTAGCGCTCTGACTCAGGAAAAGCAAATCTCCCTGTTCCAGCTTGATTTTCTTTCCGTTCACAATGTGGGTGGTTTCCCCGCTGTACATATAAACCACTTCCACATAATTATGGGTATGCTCAGGGAAATGAATAAAACGGGTATGGGGGCGAATGGTGATGAGCTTACCGGAAGCCAGCAGCTTGCGGCTGTTGATGGTACTCCCCTGCTCCTGCATATAAAGATTGCGATCGATATCACAGCGGCCGTCCAGGATTTCCTGTTCCTCTGCCGTAATCACGCACAATTTTTCAAAAAGAATAGGGTCCATTCGTACACCTCCCAGCACTTATGTTTCTTGGATTATAGCACAATCATAGGAAGAGTGCAATACAGTAGTAAATTATGTCAAACCGCAAACACCACAATACGACAAGAGGTTTTGAAGCGGCAGCGATCAAAATTAATAAGCGAATAGGCCACCCGGTTGGGTGGCCTGTTCATTTACTTGATGAATTTTGCCAATTCCTCACCAAAGAGATTGCCCAACTTGATCTGGCTCATGGAATCATAGTGGGGAATATCGGGCTGTTCCTCCGGCTCTTCGGTACAAATAAGGCCCTCGGCATTGGTATCAATCAGGATATTCAGAGCAGATTCCTCTGCCACCGCCTGCTTTGACTGGTTTACCATATCGCAATATACCCAAAATACAGGATTTTGGGCAATGGCAGCATCAATAAAGGCGATGCCGTCAGGCGCTGCATAGCGGGCAAATTTTTTGCGGACATCCTTTATGAAATTGCTTAAATGCACCTTATAATCTGTTGCATTTTCCACAGAAAAGGAGTCGGATTCGCCCTGCATCCAGCACATACCCTCGATTTCTACATCGTAATTTTTGGATACCAGATATTCAATGCTGGTCTTTGCAAATTCTATAAAATGCTTGTAAAGCGTTCCCGTTTTTCCTGTGCTGGAGGGAGAAAGCCACTGGTCATAAAGATTTGTACCGCCCCAGGCCCATTTGATGATGAAAAACATTTCATCCGGGTACAGTTCGTGGAGCTTTTCCGCCAAGCCCAATTCCGGACCAAAGCAGCTTCCATGCTCACCCTGGCGGGTGGCGCATTTTACAAAAGCCTGGGATTGGTTCGTGCCGGATGCGAAGTAGTTAATGTAAACATTGTCATAGCCCTGATCGTACTCTTGATACTTTTCCGGGGTAACATTTCTCTTCAAATACTCGTCAAGGCTGCAACCCGATGCATTGGACTGACCACCGAGGAAAATGACTTTCACTTTATTGCCCTGACCGTCCGGCAAGGTATCGTTTACCGTATAGCTGATTTTACTGTCCAAATAGGCACTTACGCCAAAATACACACCCAAAGCAATCAGCGCCACACCAAGAACAGCTGCCGCTAAAATAAGAATAAGCTTTTTCTTCTTTGTCATACAAAGACCCCTCCTTTAATGGGCGAACTGGCTTTCGTACAATTTGGCGTACAGGCCTTTTTTCGCAAGGAGCTCTGCGTGTTTGCCCTGCTCCACTACATTGCCGTTTTCCATCACCCAGATGCAGTCTGCCTCCTGGATGGTGGATAGGCGGTGAGCGACCACAAAGCTGGTACGGCCTTGCATCAGTTCGTCAAAAGCTTTCTGAACCTGCATTTCCGTCCGGGTGTCAATAGAGGAGGTAGCTTCATCCAAAATCAGCATTGGCGGCAAACAGAGCATCAGCCGGGCAATACAAAGAAGCTGTTTTTGACCTTGGGAAATGTCACCGCCCAGCTCACCCAGTACAGTATCGTAGCCCTTGGGCAGGCGCTTGACAAAACTGTGAATTTTCGCCTTTTTTGCCGCTTCTACGATTTCTTCCTCGGAAGCATCCGGGCGACCCATTGCAATATTTTCCCGGATGGTGGCATTTTTCAGCCAAGTGTCCTGCAGAACCATCCCCACACAGCTTCGCAGATCCTCTCTGGACATAGTCTGGGTATCCACACCATCAATATAGATGTGTCCCTGATCCTGGTCGTAAAAGCGCATCAAAAGATTTATAAAGGTGGTCTTACCACAGCCGGTAGGGCCGACGATAGCAATTTTCTGACCGGCAGAAACGGAGAGATTCATATTGGTGAGCAAAGGCTTATCCGCCCTATAGGAGAAGGAAAGATCCCGGATCTCTACCCTGCCCTCTACCATTTCGGGCATTGCAGGCTTTTCCGGATCGGGGGTCATTTCCGGGGCATCCAGCAGTTCAAACACACGGCCGGCGCAGGCAACAGCATTTTGCAGTTCCGTTACCACACCAGAGATTTCATTAAAGGGCTTAGTATACTGGTTGGCGTAATTGAGGAAGCTTGTGAGATTACCCACCGTAATGCCGCCACTGATCGCCACCAGCGCACCTACCAGACCAACACCAGCATAGACCAAGGAATTGACAAACCGGGTTGCAGGATTAGTAAGAGAGGAGAAAAAGATTGCCCGGAGAGAGGTCTTTTCCAGCTCCTCATTGGACAGATTAAATTCCTCCAAAGAAGCATCCTCATGCCCGAAAGCCTGCACCACCTTAATGCCGCCAACGGTTTCATCAATAAGCGCTGTCTGTCTGCCACGGGCTGCGGTTTGGGCTTTGAACATATCGTAGGTGTTTTGGGCAATAAACTTAGCAACCAATAAAGATAGAGGCGTTACAAACACCACCACAAGAGCAATTTGCCAGCTTGTCGCCAACATAAACAGTAGTGTACCTAAGATGGTGATAACGCCGGAGAAAAACTGAGTGAAACCCATCAGCAAACCGTCGGCGAAGGTATCCACATCCACGATGACCCGGCTGACAATATCGCCCTGGGAAAACTTATCCAGATAAGACAAGGGCAGCTTCTGGATATGCCGGAAGGCGGAATTGCGAATATCCCGAGAGACCCGGTAAGTGATACGGTTGTTCATTTGGCTCATCAGCCAATGGGCGGAGGTGGATACGCCTGTGCAAATCAGGCTCACCATCAAAAATAGTCCTACCTTGGAGAAATCCACATTGCCGGCTTCGATCATATAGTCAATAGCATTGCCCACAAGCACAGGAATTGCTAAAGAACTAACTACAGATATAACAGCCAGTAAAAGGGATAAGCAGACAAGGGCCCAATAAGCCCGGATATACCGCAAAATTCGGACAATAACGGCGGATTTTTTCTGATTATCAGCCATTTGACCCCACCTCCTGACCGAACTGGGTGTTGTAAATCTCCCGATAGACCGGGCAGGTTTGCAACAACTCTTCGCTCTTGCCCGCACCCACCAACTGACCGTCCTCCAGCACCAAAATCAGGTCTGCGTGGCGAACGGAGGCGGCTCTTTGGGAGACGATAAAGGTAGTGGGCATTGGGTTCATAGATCGGATAGAAAGGCGCAAGGCTGCATCTGTTGCATAATCCAGTGCAGACGCGCTATCGTCTAAAATAAGGATGCTGGGTTTTCTTACCAAGGCGCGTGCAATAGCAAGACGCTGCTTTTGACCGCCAGAGAAATTTCTTCCTCCCTGCTCTACTTTTGTGTCCAACCCTTCCTTTTCTTCCACAATAGAAAGCGCTTGGGCAAGACGCAAGGCCTCCTGCATTTCTTCATCGGTAGCGTCCTCTTTGCCCCAGCGGAGGTTATCCCGAACCGTACCGGCAAAGAGCAGTGCGCTTTGGGGCACGATGCCGATTTTCCTGCAAATAGCTTTTTTATCCAAGGTCGTTACATCCCGGTCATCCAGCAGCACCGTACCTGCGCTGGCTTCGTACAAGCCGGGAATCAGGTTTACGAGGGTGGTTTTACCTGCGCCTGTACCACCAATAATACCTATGGTCTGCCCAGGAAGTGCGGTAAAATTGATATCCGTCAAAGTCGGCGCAGCAGCGCCGGCATAGGTAGCAGAAACAGCCCGAAACTCCACTTTGCCGCCTAATTCCAGGATATCTTCGGTCTTTGTCGTTGCAGGAATTTCCAAAACAGCCTGGATGCGGTTGCCGCAGGCGGCAGCCTTGGTCATATTCAAAATGAGGTTTGCCATTTTAATCAGTTCCACAAGGATCTGAGACATATAGTTATAAAGGGCAATGACCATACCTTGGGTCAGGATACCGCTTTCCACCCGCACAGCGCCTACCTGCATCAGTGCAATAATGGCAATGTTAACAATGGCAAAGGTCAAGGGGTTCATAAAGTTGGAAATGGTACCGGCGCGGAGCTGTTCTTCTGCCAAAGTGCCGGTTTTTTCAGAAAATTGCTCTGTCTCCTTCTTTTCCATACGAAATGCCCGGAGAACACGGACACCGGTAAGATTCTCCCGGGTAGCGGCGGTAACGCCGTCCAACTTCTGCTGGACACGGCGGTAGGCAGGCATTGTGATAAGCATAATGCCAAAAACCACCAAACAAAGAACAGGA
Organism: Faecousia sp.; assembly: GCA_045658625.1. Taxonomy (GTDB): domain Bacteria; phylum Bacillota; class Clostridia; order Oscillospirales; family Oscillospiraceae; genus Faecousia. The sequence continues at coordinate 1,022 of JAZOVI010000054.1, read as the reverse complement.
ATCAAAGCGGCAAATACCAAAGCAGACTTTACATCAATAGTAAAAGCCATCACCATCGCGCCGAATACTACGAAGGGCGACCGGAGCAGCAGCCGGAGGGTTAGGTTGACACCGTTTTGCACCTGATTGATATCCGATGTCATCCGCGTAATCAGCGTAGCAGTTCCCACTTTGTCCAGCTGGGTATAGTCAAGATGCAGAATATGGCTCATTACCGCGTGGCGCAAACGGGCAGCAAAACCCACCGCCGCCTTGGCAGCAAAATACTGGGCAACTACCGCACTAATAAGGCCCACAATGCCGAGCAATACCATAATCAGGCACATTTTCACAATGTAGCCCTTATCACCTGCTTCGATACCAGTATCCACAATACCGGCAACCACCAAAGGAATCATCAGCTCAAAGCTGGCTTCCAAAAGCTTAAACAGCGGCCCTAAGGTACACTCTTTTCCGTAGCCTTTCATATATTTTAAGAGTTTTTTCAAAAAATTCACCTCATTTTGACAACTTTAGAAATTATACCACAGTTTCCATCTGTATGCAATCCCATTAAAATTTTCAGGTTGACATTATAGAAAATTCTCAGTATAATACTGGGGCAAATATGCTAGTGTAGCACAGTCGGTAGTGCATCTCACTCGTAATGAGAAGGTCGCCTGATCGAGTCAGGTCACTAGCTCCAAAAAGAATCCATCCCCACCGGGGATGGGTTCTTTTTTAATATGTACCTGACTCGAACAATAAGTTGCAACAGTTCAGTGAACTGTTGCCGCCGAGAGCTGGATCGAGGCGAACATTAATTTTCTTTCACCGAGGTGAAAGAAAATGCAAACGAGTCAGGTCACTAGCTCCAAAAAATAACCGCAGCACCCTTCATAGGTGAAGTAGTCAATAGTTAGTAGACACAAAATTCCTATGCCACCAGTTCTGTTCTAAACAGGACTGGTGGTTTTCCTTTTAGTTTGCGAACCGGCCGCTCGTTGTTGAAATAATAGATTGCCTGCTCAATAGTAGCTCTC
>JAZOVI010000053.1:0-5863 GCA_045658625.1 Faecousia sp. | reverse complement strand
GACGACATTGTCTGCCCCCTGTGCAAGCACGGCGCCGCAGATTTCGAACCGATTGCATAACAAAAAGCCTCCCACACGGGAGGCTTTTTAATTGACAATTAATCGTTGAGAATTGAGAATTTGTAGGGACCGGCATCCTCGACGTTTCCTGCATATGAGAGGAAATATCTTGACAACCCATTTCGTCAGGTCTATAATTGGTGTGCAACCATAAGGGCTTGTAGCGCAGCTGGGAGCGCACCACATTCGCATTGTGGGGGCCGGGAGTTCGAACCTCCTCAAGTCCACCAATAAGAAAGCCGCCCACAAGGGCGGTTTTCTTATTGGTATGGTATTTACGCAGAGGAGATTCGAACATCTTAAATGCAACAGTCCGGTGGACTGTTGCCGGCGACGGCTTGACGGAGCCGAACCTTGATTAAACGAATCTCCTCAAGTCCCACCCCTCCGGGTGGGGATAATTTATAATGGTAGAGGAGGTTCGAAGATATAAAATGCAATATGCCAGTGGCATATTCCTGACACCAGTGCAAACACTGGTGGCTACCTTGATTTATGAATCTCCTCAAGTCCTTCCACCCATCCCCTCTCTTATCGCCGTTGCAAGTTTGTGCGTTTTATGATATAGTTAAAGAAAGGAGGGGTTGTTATGAATCATCGTTTATTATCAGCGTTAGAGCAAGCATTCAAGAAATGTTCTGATTGTTTGCTGCAGCCTGAATATACAGCGCTCCTCAATCAGCTTGACAATATGGAGCTGACGCAAGAGCTTGTTGATTATTTGTGTGCAAAAGCGACTTCAACGAAGCACATTTGGGAAATCCGTTTTATGCACCTTCGTATTTTACTGCTCAATCCATCTTCTTGCGAATTTGATCTTAAAGATTTCTATTTAGAAAATCTCAAAAAATGTCGTAGGCTTGCGATGAAGGTTTTCTTTATTCGTGGTTATGCGATTTATGCGTCGGAGGAAGAATTGAACTCAATAATGGAGAAATTCCAAAAGAACCTCGAAAAGAATCACGACTATATCGACTATAACTATATTTTGTCGATTGCCGGACTTCCCTATCTTGTACATACATACGGATATGCTTGCTTTACAGAGGCTCTTAAAAAAGCAGAGCAAGAACATCAAAAAATTGATCCGCTACTTCGTGGGTATTTCACAATAGACAATCATCTTAAACAAGCGAATCTTCTATCCCTTGAAGACATCCATAAGCAATCGCAGTTATTTTTAGATAAATGCCGAAAACAGCATTGATTTACATTATTTGAACACCTAAGGCAAAGTACCCCCTAAAATGAACTTGTGCTCCTTGCTTGTATTTGTATTAATATTAGGACCGTCGAGGACGCCGGTCCCTACAGTTTAGATCGTCGGCACAGCCGACACCATAATTGTCAATTGTCCATTGTCAACTGTCAATCAAAAAGCCACCCTCTCGGGTGGCTTTTTTTACGGTCTCAATCCCATTCCACCTTCTAAGGTGATGGTCTCGCCGCTCATATATTTGAGGTCGGGAGAGGTCAGGGCAACCACGGCTCTGCCGATCTCCTTTTCCGAATCGCCAAAATGCCCCATAGGCGGCATATGCACATTGGCTTTGAATGCCTCGGGATTTGCTTCACTCCATTTTTCCAACTGCGCCGTCCAGGCAAGGGGGCAGACCACATTGACATTGATGCCATCCTTCCCCCACTCCGTTGCCGCTACCCGAGTCAGTCCCCGGATGCCTTCCTTGGCTGCGGCGTAGGCGCTCTGTCCGAAATTGCCGAAGAGACCTGCGCCGGAAGCGAAGTTAATCACACTGCCCTGGGTTTTGGCAAGATAGGGATGACAGGCTTTCATATAAAGGAATGTGGCATAGAGACCTGAGTAAATAGACAGGTCAAATTGCTCCAAGCTATGATCCACCAGCTTCACACCGGAGGCCGAAGCCTGAGCGTTGTTTACCAGCACGTGAATGTCGCCGAAGGCTTCCACAGCCTGCTGCACTACATTTTGCACAGTCTTTTCATTATCTTCCCCCACAGACACATCTGCCTGAACAGGAAGTACTTTTATACCATAAAGCCGCTCCAGCTCCTCCTTGGCGTCCTGAAGCTTCTGCATATTCCGTCCGGTGAGGACTAAGTTTGCCCCTTCTTTGGCAAAAGCGGTGGCAATGCCGTAGCCGATGGAGCCGCAGCTGCCATCCTTGAGGATCGCCCGGCCGCCGCCGGTAACAATTACGGTTTTTCCTTTCAAATGGCTCATAATGAAACCTCCTTTACGCTATAATTTGCCCATCCGGAGACAGGGTTATGATATTTAGCGGAATGTCTTTGCCAGCGTTTTGGAGGGCGTTCTTTACCGCAAAAGGCAAGCCGCCGCAGCAAGGCACGGTCATTCGCGCTACGGTGATGCTCCGAATATCGCTGTTTTCAAAAATCTGGGTTAGCTTCTCTGCGTAATTGACCATATCCAGCTTGGGACAGCCGATGAGTGTTACCTTTCCCGCCATAAAATCCCGGTGGAAATTGCCGTAGGCATAGGCGGTACAATCGGCAGCAATCAGCAGGTCTGCTCCGTTAAAATAAGGGGCATTTGGGGGTACAAGCTTCAGCTGCACCGGGAAATTCACCAAGCAATTCGGCGCATCTCCGGCTTCTTTTTGCCGCTTTGCCGCCAGCACTGCCTGATGGTCATAAGCGGGGGCTTCCCGCATTTCAAACTTGATCGCCTGTTGGGGACAGGCCGGCAGGCAATCGCCCAAGCCGTCGCAGTAATCCTCCCGGAGAAGCTTTGCCTTACCCTCTACGATGCCGATAGCGCCTTCGTGGCAAGCTTTGGCACAGAGACCGCAGCCGTCGCACCTTTCTTCGTCAATAACGATAATCTTGCGAATCATACCGCTGCCCTCCTTTGCTCTCTTTCCTGCTTTTCCTGCTCTTTCTGCTGGGCGGCAATAGCCATCATTTTCTCATACATCTCTTCTCCCACGCACTTTTTGGCGTAAGCGCACCACTGTACACAGCTTAATGTATCGTTATAGGCAACAAAGCCACAGTTTTCGCAAGCCACCTGGGTATCAATAGAAAACAGTTCAATCACACTGCCGCACTGGGGGCAGATCTTCTCGTGAATGGTGGGCGTTCTGGGTTTTCCTTGGCATCCTTCTGCAATCATATTTCGTTCCTCCTTGTTTTTTCTTTATTATATGATAGAAAAACCCCGATGGATGTTGCAAATATCACATCCATCGGGGATTATTTACAGAACACGGAAGCAATTTTTATCGTAGTCGATAATGCCCTCTTCCTGCATTTTTACCAGCTCCCGGGTCAATGCGCTGCGGTCTACGCACAGGTATTCCGCCAGTTCCAGCCGACCTAAAGGCACTTCCACATAACGAGAGCCTTGGCTTTGGGCCTGCTGGGATAAGTAAGAGAGCACCTTCTCCCGGATGGACCGTTTGGAGACCACCTCCACCTTGCGCATCAGCTCCCGGTTTTTGGCGGCGATGACCCGAACCATATTGTCTGTCAGTTTGTGGTGGCAGGTACAGGCATTTTGGCAGTTATGCATCACCTTGTCAAAGGAGAGAAACAGCACGCTTGCCTCCTCGGAAGCATAAAACCGCACATCCGACAGTTTATCTGCGCCGCAAGCAAAACTCTCGCCAAAAACATCGTCTTTTTTAGATCGCACGAGGAGCGTCCGATTGCCCCAAATATCCTCTTTCACCATATCCACGCTGCCGGAGAGTACCACGCCGAAATGGCGGATATACGACCCCTCCATCGTTACCGTTTCGCCCTTTTGGAAGCTGCCCAAATAATATCCAAAGCAGCCCAGCATTGTAACCCGTTCCTCGGGACTGATTCCATCGAATAAGGACGACTGCACCGAATCCATAAAATGCGCCATTTTCTTCACCTCTTGGTCATTATAGCACGATTATGTTGCAAATGCAACAAGCAGGCTCGCTGTTTTGCGAGCCTGCTTAAAACTTACTTTTCTTCAAATACGGTAAACTTTGCACCGCACCGTACACAAGTTGTATTTCCCTTAAACTGCACACGGTGGCAGTTTGCACATTCAATGTTGGTTTCACCCTTAACAATGGCTGTTGTTTCCGGCACAGCCTCCCAAACAAGAGGCTCTGCTGGGGAAGCTACGCCCTCGGGTTCTTTATCCGCTACTGCCTTTTGGTTGCAACCTCCCCGGTCAGGGAGCGCAGCCACCAAGATCCAGCCGACCAGGCCCAACCAAAAGCACATCTGGAAATATTTATCTTCGGTATGTCCCTTTTGGTGGGCGACAGATTCAAATTCTTTTGCAATGCGGTATTGGATGATAAAGACAAGCACAAAAACAACCAAATAAAACAAACCAACAACAATCTGATATTTGAGACCCATATTATTCCCTCCCAAACAACTTTATACCGCTGCATAACTTTGCTCCGTAAATATTATAGCATAAATTTACATAATTGCAAGCAGACCCAACGCAACCCAACCGGGTTTACTTTTTCAAAAAGATATGCTATAGTGGATGTGTATGGGCAAAATTCGCCCCTTTCCGATTACAACAGGAGGATTTCCTTATGAATTATGATGTAATTATTATCGGCGCAGGTCCCGGCGGTATTTTTGCCGCTTATGAGCTGATGCAGCAAAATCCCCAGCTGAAAGTTGCTGTTTTTGAAGCCGGCCACGCCCTGAACAAACGCCGCTGCCCCATTGACGGCGACAAGGTCAAATCCTGCATCAGCTGCAAAAGCTGCAGCATTATGAGTGGTTTTGGCGGCGCAGGCGCTTTCTCCGATGGCAAATACAACATTACCAGCGATTTCGGCGGTACCCTTTACAAGTATATCGGCAAAAAGCAGGCGCTGGACCTGATGCGCTATGTGGATGAAATCAACCTCAAATACGGCGGCGAGGGCACAAAGCTCTACTCCACCGCCGGCACTCGGTTTAAGACCGTTTGCATTCAGCACGATCTGCACCTGTTGGACGCATCCGTCCGCCATCTGGGAACGGATGTAAACTATGTGGTGCTGGAAAATCTGTATGCCCATCTGCAGGATAAGGTAGATTTCTTCTTCGATACCCCCGTTCAGTCCGTTAAGGTCGTAGATGGTGGCTATGCCGTAGAATGTGAAAAGGAGACCTACACCTGCGAAAAGTGTATCATTTCCGTTGGCCGTATCGGCAGTAAGTGGATGGAAAAAGTCTGCAAGGAGCTGGCTATCCCCACCGAGTCCAGCCGTGTGGACATTGGCGTCCGGGTAGAGCTGCCCGCTACCGTTTTTGCCCACATTACCGACGAGCTGTACGAAAGCAAGATCGTTTACTGCACAGAAAAGTACGGCGACAAGGTGCGTACTTTCTGCATGAACCCCCGAGGCGCAGTTGTTAACGAAAATACCAACGGCATTATCACTGTCAACGGCCACAGCTATGACGATCCCGCCCTACAAACAGAAAACACTAACTTCGCTCTGCTGGTTGCCAAGCATTTCTCCGAGCCTTTTAAGGACTCCAACGGCTACGGCGAATCCATTGCACGCCTGAGTAATATGCTGGGCGGTGGTGTCATCGTGCAGCGTTTCGGTGATCTGATCCGTGGCCGTCGCTCCACACCCAGCCGCATTGAAGAGGCCTTTATCACCCCCACCCTCACTGCCACCCCCGCTGATTTAAGTCTGGTGCTGCCCAAGGGTATTCTGGACGGCATTATCGAGATGATCTATGCCCTGGACAAAGTGGCTCCCGGCACAGCCAATGACGACACCTTGCTTTACGGTGTGGAAGTCAAGTTCTACAATATGGAAGTGGAAGTGGATGCGCGTCTGGAATCTCGCTA
>JAZOVI010000052.1:0-7720 GCA_045658625.1 Faecousia sp. | reverse complement strand
CGATAAGCAAACCATACATCCGGTCGCCTACCGCCTCCGTAGAAGGGAGCGTCAGGACATTTCCAATGAGAGTCAGCACCGTAAGAGAAAGGGATGCAATACTCAAATAACGAATGGTGCGGATGGTTTTTCTGTCTTTCTCGCCCACAGCTTCATACAGTAAAATCCCGCCCGGCAGGAAAAAGCCTATGGAAAAAAGGGCAAATATGGCCTGTAAAAAGCCGTTTTCCGTCCTTATAAAGCCCAATATGGTACATAAAACATACATCCCAGCCCAGCTCAGGGCCAGCTTTCCTTTTCTCGACACAGTCTCACCTCACGGTTTTTCTTATAGTTTATCCTATTTTTTCCAAAATAGCAACCCAAATTCCCTGCTTTCCGCGCTTTTGGCAAAAAAAGCTGGACACCGGGTTTTTCTTCTGTTATAATCCAAATAATAACAAGTATGGAAGGAATTTTGCCTATGAAATGTCCCTTTTGCGGATATGAAGACAGCAAAGTAATCGACTCCCGCCACGCAGAGGACGGCTTCAGCATCCGGCGCCGTCGGGAATGTCTCTCCTGTCAGAAGCGCTTTACCACCTACGAAAGTTTGGAAAGCCAGCCTATCATCGTTGTAAAGCGGGATGGCTCCCGGCAGAATTTTGACCGAACCAAGATTATCAATTCTATGATGCACGCCTTTGACAAGCGGCAGGTTGATATTGCGGATTTGGATCGGATCGCTACCGAAATTGAGCAAACGCTGCAGAACACCCTGTCCCGGGAGGTCAGCACCGACCATATCGGCGAACTGGTTATGGCTCGGATTAAACCCTTGGACGAAGTGGCATACATCCGTTTTGCTTCCGTTTACCGCCGTTTTCAGGACGTACAGAGCTTTATTCACGAGATCAACCAATTTTTGGAAGAGAAATAAGGAGTCCCTATGGATGCCATTATGAATTTATTGAAGGAATTTGATCCTGCCTCCCTGCTGCCGGACATTTCCTTGGTTGTAGGCATTATGGAGGTTTTCGCTCGAATTTTGATTCTTGTGGCGCCTCTGCTGCTTTTAGGTCTTGGCCTTGCCTACTTTTTTAAGCCCATTAAGGAAGCCAACCATATTTTTGGCTACCGTACATATTTCGGCATGGGTAGTGTGGATGCTTGGAAGTTCACCCAGCGGCTTGCCGGCTTCATTTATATGGTTCTGGGCGGTGTACTGACACTGGCAATGATCATTGTGAATCTTGTGCTCATCGGCAAAGACACCGTAACCCTGCTTACCGTAACTGCAATCTGCCTGTTTATTGAGGTTATCCTCACCGGCCTTGCCGTACTTGCCCTCAATATTTTCTTGATTATCCGTTATGACCGGGACGGCTACCGCCGGGGCGAAAGATAAATAATTACGGCCTGCTGAAATTTCAGCAGGCCGTTCTTTTTTACTTGTCAGCACCCATCAGGATTTTTGCCAAATCGGAGTCTTTATCCAAGATGACTGTCTTATTGTCGCCGGTAAGACTGCTCTCCAAAGCTTCCAACGCCAGGGTGAACTCATAGAATTCCCGTTTATCCTTGGTGTTATAAGCCTCGGCAAGCAGGCGCATATACTCACTTTCACCTTCTGCTTCCAACTCTGCAGCCTTTGCTTCCGCGTCGGAAACGATGATGTTTACCTGCTTATCCACCTCATTGCGAATAATGGAAGCTTCGTAATTACCATCCGCCGCAAATTTTTCCGCCATCTGGTTACGCTCGGAGATCATACGGTTATAAACTGCATTCAGGTTGGAGTCAGGCAGGTCAAACTGCTTGATTTTTACATCCAGAACCTTAATACCATAGCCTGCAGCGTCCTTATCTACAGTAGTGGCGATGCTTTCGTAGATTTCGTTGCGCTCTGCGCCGTCTTCCAAGTTAATAATATCTGCCTGAGCAAGCTGACCCATGGCCCGCTTCAGGGCGCTGTAAGTGCTGGCATCCAGACGAACTTCCGCCTCGGAAACCGTACCGACGGAACGGTAAAATTGCTTGGGATCGGAAATGCACCACAAAATATAGCAGTCAACGGTCATATTCTGCTTATCCAGGGTAATGACCTCAGAGGGCGGGATGTCGTAGAGCATCGTCGCCTTGGTATAATACCGGGTCTCATCAATAAAAGGCACTTTGAAATAGAGACCGGGGGCATTTTTTGTTTCTACGATTTCGGAGAAGCGGAAAATACAGGCGTACTGATTTTCCTCAACTACATAAAAGCTGTTGGCCGCAACAATCACCACAAGCAATAACACAACAGCCAGGATAATATAACCTTTTTTCATAGCTTAGTTACCTCCTAACAGAGATTCCAGGGGCAGCAGCATATCTACAGAGCTTCCGCTGCCGGTATTGATATAGACCTTTACACCGGGAAGAATTTTGGAAATTGCCTCATAATACATACGGCTGCGGGTAATTTCCGGATTGCGGGAAAACTCCTCATAGAGAGCAGTGAACATTGCTACCTTTTCCTTTGCCTCGTTGATACGCTTCTGCTTCAGATATTCAGCATTCTGAATCAGCTTATCTGCCTCAGCCTTTGCAGAGGGAAGCTTTGCGTTCTGATAGGCCTTTGCGTCATTTACAACGGCCTCAGCCTGCTGTTTGGCAGTTTCAACAGCCTTAAAGGCCTCAATAACCGCCTTCGTGGGAGGCTCGGAGTCCTGAATGCGTACATCAACCAAGGAAAGGCCAATGTCGTACTCTGCCAAAATCTCCATAACCAGCTCCCGGACCTGCATCTGGATGTTTTCCTTGCCATCGGTGAGCACCGCGTCTACAGTAGAAGAGCCAACCACGTTACGAACCTGGCTTTGGATCAGATTTTTCAGGATCATTTCCGGGTCTACGGAAGCATACAGGAAGGCTACCGGGTCGGAAATCTTATATTCTACAAAGAAATCCACGTTTACAATGTTATAATCGCCGGTAATCATTGTGCTTTCCGATGTATCCGTTACATACTGGTTATTCTTATCGGATGAATAGCCCAATTCGATCTTCTGATAAACATGGACGTCTACCGTTTGGACCTTCTGGATGCCGAAGGGCAGCTTAAAATGGACACCGGCATCGGTAATATCCGTTACCTTACCGAAGGTGGTAACCACCGCCTGCTGCTTGTCATCCACCGTATAGAAGCAGGTGGCAATTCCGACAATCAGTAACACAACCAAAATGCCTACCACAAACCCCTTACCAAACTTCCGGGGATCAAAGGATTTTGGCGCAGGACTTTGACCGCCACCACTACTGTAGCTTGCGCCGTTGAATTTAATTTCCATAACTTTCACTCCTTAAAAATAATGTTTTTTCCTATAATTTTGTACTTTTATTAACTTTCCTTCGTTTCTTTTTCCATTTGCGTAAGCATACGGTCTGCCGAGACTCTCATTTTCGCTGCCAAATATGCGGTTAACATAACTTTTAGCACATTGCTTATGCGGTCTTTTGCTCCGGGATAGGGTTCACTATAATCCCGAAGCATTTCCGCAAGGATGCGATCACAGGCCTCAGGTCGGGTAAGCTGCTGTGCCCGGGCAGCAAGACTTATAAACATAAAATACAAATCTGCATCTCCGATAATGTCGTCCGCATGGTCATCCAGCCTGCCGTTGATATAGCCCAGCAGGCCACAGGTGCGCTCTAAAGAGAACACGCCCCGCAGCATATTGATGTTGATGATCCGGCAAAGCTGGTTAATTGCGTACTTTTTCCCAATAGGGGGTGTCAAAAAACCTCTTTTTACCCAGTTTTGCACCGTATACGGCTCCAGCCCTGTTACAGCAGCCACCTGGGCCAAGGAAATATCCCCACCAAGAAACAGCGAGCGGAGCATTCGTTCTCCATCACCATCTATTTCCCGCTGCGCGGTTAACACCGTGCCAGGAATAATCCACTCCATATTAATCACCCTTTCTTTTCTTGCGGTACTGTAATTATATTATATGGTCACTTGATTGTCAACAAGTTTTTTACAAGTTTACAAAAATTTCTTAATTTAATTAAAAATACTGCTTCTTTTTGCATTTTTTCACTTTACGAAAACAAAAAAATGATATATAATACAATAAGGTATCTGTCGGACGTTCTATATATAGAGAGGGGATGTAATCGTGAGTTGTCTCAACTGTAACAAGGATACAGCTGACACCGCTGTGTTCTGCGACGAATGCCTGCAAGCAATGGAAGCATATCCTATTGAGAAAGGCACTCCCGTTATTATTCCGGTACAACCCTCCCCCGCATCTCAGAAAAAGCAAAACCGCGAACTATTAGGCTCGCTGGAAGAAAACCTTTCTATTACACGTCGTACTGCCCGCCGATTAGCCGGCGCGTTAGCGCTTATGGTGCTGTTGTTATTTCTTTTAACCGCCATTTTAGTTTACGTATGTATTTATGGCGTGCCAGACTTTTTACGCAACATCCACCTCCCTTGGTGAATAGCAAATGTTTCACGTGAAACATTTGCTGGTGAATATTGTGTGTTTCACGTGAAACACTTTATACGAAAGGAATAAGAGAATGGGCAAGATTATTGCTGTAGTAAACCAAAAAGGTGGCGTTGGAAAAACGACAACTGCCGTAAATTTAACCGCTGCGCTGTCGGAAGCCGGTAAAAAAGTACTTCTTTGCGATTTCGACCCTCAAGCCAACGGAACATCCGGTTTGGGTCTGGATAAGAGAAAGCTCAAAAAATCCGTTTACGATGTGATTATCAACGACACACCGGCAGAAGAAGCTATTGTTTCCACAAAATACGGCGACGTGTTGCCCGCAAGCGCGGATCTTGCCGGTGCTGCAGTAGAGCTAATTTCTATGGATGCCCCGAATATGCGGCTAAAAAAAGCATTGTCTGCTGTAAAAGGCCGTTACGATGTGATTTTCATTGACTGCCCCCCTTCCTTGGAGCTTTTAAGCATTAACGCCTTGGCAGCATCGGATAGTATTCTAATTCCTGTGCAGTGTGAGTATTATGCCCTGGAAGGATTGGCAGATCTGATGAATACTTTGCGCCTCGTGAAAAAACGCGTGAATCCGCAACTTGAAATTTTTGGCGTAGCCCTGACTATGTTTGACGGACGCACCAATTTCTCCACGCAAGTTGCCCAGGAAGTACGCAGACATTTCCCCGGAAAGGTCTTTGCCGCTGTAATTCCCAGGAATGTACGTCTTGCGGAAGCCCCCAGCCACGGCTTACCTGTTAGCGCTTACGATAAATCCAGCCGTGGAGCTGTAGCATATCGGTCAATGGCCGAGGAAATTATCAATAAACTTTAAGAGGTGATTAAATGGCGACTCCAAAAGGTATGGGCAGAGGCCTTGGCGCCCTGATGATGGACGTGGTAGAAGCTCCCGCTGAGAACACACCTTATCGCCTGCTGCCTATTCAAAAAATAGAAAATAACCAAAACCAGCCCCGAAAAGACTTTGATGAGGAGGAATTGCAGTCCCTGGCAGATTCTATTTCTGTTCACGGTATCTTGCAGCCCTTAACTGTTCGTGAACTTCCCTCGGGATATTTTCAAATTATTGCCGGTGAACGGCGCTGGCGTGCCGCCAGAATGGCCGGTCTTGCGGAAATTCCTGCAGTTGTTATCGAAGCAGACGACAAAAAGGCTATGGAGCTGGCATTAATTGAAAATTTGCAGCGTCAGGACTTAAATCCCGTGGAAGAAGCCCTGGGTTATCAGACATTAATCGAAGATTTTGCCCTTACTCAGGAAGAAGCTGCCGCTCGCGTAGGAAAATCCCGTCCCGCCGTGGCAAACGCCCTGAGACTTCTATCTCTTGCGCCTGCTGTTTTGGAACGTGTCCGCAAGGGAGACCTGTCCGCCGGCCATGCTCGAGCAATTCTAACCATAAAAGACCCGAAAAAGCAAGCTGAGGTGGCGCAGAAGATCAGCGCGCTCGGACTTTCCGTCCGTCAAGCAGAGCTTTTATGTAAAAATCTTACCCGAGAGCCGGTGCAGAAAGCATATGTACCTCTCCAGGTAGACTATATCTCCGAATGCGAAAAAGACCTTTCCAAGATCCTGGGTCGTGGCGTTCGGATTGTAAATGGTAAGCGAAAAGGTCGTTTTGAGCTGGAGTTTTATGGTCCGGAGGACCTGCAGCTTCTGCTGGACGCCCTGATGCAGCTTAGAAAATAGGAGAAAAGCTATGAAAAAACTTTACAAATCCCGGACAGATAAGAAAATTGACGGTGTTTGCGCCGGTATAGCCAAATATCTGAATTTAGATCCTACCGTGATCCGTCTTTTATGGATCATTTTGGTCGTTGCTGCCGGTAGTGGCATTCTTGCCTATATTTTATGTATGATCATTATGCCGGTTGAGCCGGAAGCTATCGAGGAATAAGGAGAATTTCATAATGTTAGACATTAAACGCATCAAAGAAAACCCCGACGCGGTAAAAGCCGGTCTGCGGGCTAAGGAAATGGACTGCGATGCAGTCATTGACCGCATTTTGGAACTGGATGTCCAGGTTCGTGGTCTGAAAACTGCCACAGAGACCAAAACTGCCGAGAAAAATAAGCTTTCCAAGGAAAACGGCAAGCTGTTCGGTATGAAAAAGGGCGCCGAAAAGCGCGGAGAAGACGTTTCTGCTATCGATGCACAGATCAATGCAAACATGGCTGCTTCTGTTGCCATTGACGAGGCCATTGCTGACGATAAGATCAAGCTGCGTCAGGTGGAAGAAGAATACTACACCGCTATGCTGAGCCTCCCTAACCTACCCGATGCCGATCTTCTCCCGGGCGGAAAGGAAAATAACGAGCCTCTCCGCTATATCGGCGAGAAGCACAGCTTTGATTTTGAACCCAAGCACCACGTGGATCTGTGCCAGGACCTGGGCCTGATCGACTACGAGCGTGGCGTTAAGCTGGCAGGCGGCGGCAACTGGATGTACACCGGTATGGGCGCGCGTCTGGAATGGGCGCTGCTGAACTACTTTATTGATACCCACACCGCCGATGGCTACGATTTTATCCTGCCTCCTCACATGTTGGAGTATCAGTGCGGCCTGACTGCCGGTCAGTTCCCGAAATTTGCTGACGAAGTGTTCAAAATCGCCAATCATCCCACCGAAGGCGGCACTTTCTATATGCTGCCCACTGCAGAAGCGGCGCTGGCATCTGTTTACCGGGACGAAATCCTGACAGAAGCCGATCTTCCCAAGAAATTCTTTGCATATACCCCTTGCTTCCGCCGTGAAGCCGGCTCTCACAGAGCTGACGAACGTGGTATGGTGCGCGGACACCAATTTAATAAGGTAGAAATGTTCCAGTTCACCACACCTGAAGGCTCTGACGAAGCTTTTGAAGAGCTGGTAACTAAGGCTGAAAAATTAGTTGCCGGTTTGGGTCTGCATTTCCGCACCGTCAAGTTGGCGGCAGGGGACTGCTCCGCATCTATGGCGCGGACTTACGACATTGAGATCCTGATCCCCTCTATGAACGGCTATAAGGAAGTTTCTTCCGTATCCAATGCCCGGGATTATCAGGCTCGCCGTGGCAACATCCGTTACCGCCGGGCTGACGGCAAGATTGATTTCGTTCATACCCTGAACGGTTCCGGCCTGGCAACCTCCCGTATTTTCCCCGCCATCGTAGAGCAAAACCAGAGAGCAGACGGCTCTGTGGTGGTTCCCGAATGTCTCCGTAAATACCTGGGTGGCCTTGAGGTCATC
>JAZOVI010000051.1:0-5959 GCA_045658625.1 Faecousia sp. | reverse complement strand
CTGGTTGCCGAGCTGAAGGAAGCTGGCGCTACCGCAGAGCTGAAGTAATTTTACTTCATCCTACTGAAGACAACAGCCGCCAGATCAATTTCTGGCGGTGGTTTTTCTTTTCCGTCCCCAGTTCATTCCCATAGGAGGTTTTTATGGAAAAGCTTCAAGTCTTTTTTGCAGAGCTGATTGCCGGCGGCGATTTGGCTCGCTACATTATTTTAGCTGTTATTTTGGCTGCTGTCTCTATGCTCCTGGGCAGCATCGGCAAATCTATTTTCGGCAAGCGCTCCCTTTTGGGCTGCGCCGTTTCTTCTTCCATTGCCGTGGTGTTTCTCTACGCTCTGACGGCAATCCTTCTTGCGCTGGGCGGTAAATATGCCCGTTTCACTGCTCCCCTGCCCTTTGTAACGATGCATGGGGATACCCTGACCTTTTTTACCTTTGGCGGGAAAGACTTTGCGGAAGTCTGCGCGCAACTACTTAATATGGTCATCCTGACCTTCGTTGTAAGCCTTGCTGACCGTTTCCTGCCCCGGGGTAAGAACATTCTGATCTGGCTGTTATTACGGATAGCTACCGTTTGTATCGGTCTCGTGGCGCACCTATTTGTCCGAGAGCTTCTTATGCAGCTTCTGCCGGAGGGCATCAATCAATATGCGCCTATGGTGCTTTTGGCGATTCTTGTAATTATGTTACTTACCGGCGCGCTGAAAATACTGGTAGGCATTCTTCTTGGTACGGTTAATCCCATTATTGGCGCGCTGTATACCTTCTTTTTTGCCAATGTGGTTGGCAAGCAGCTTACCCGCAGCGTACTGACCACCGTTCTTTTGTCCCTCACAATTTATGGGCTGGAATCCTTAGGAATTGCTGCCATCGGAATTGGTGTTGAAAGCCTGATTCTTTACATTCCCTACGGCGCAGGTTTGCTCGGACTTTGGTATCTCTGCAACCGGCTGTTTTAACCCGCAATTTTTTTCCAAAATTTTTAATTTTTTGTTTTACAAATCCCATTAAATAGATTATAATATCTACGGCTGTTTTGCCAAAGATTTTTTGATTGGAAGTGTTATTATGAGCCGGACGTTTGGTACTGTTTCCATCGGACTCCGCGCCCCTATTATCCGTCAGGGCGATAATCTTGTAAATATTGTCAGCGATACTGTGCTAAAAGCAATGGAAAATGACGGTCTCCAGCCTCGGGACAGAGACATTATTGCTATGACCGAAGCCATTGTCGCTCGTGCGCAGGGCAACTACTGCACCATCGACGATATTGCCAGCGATGTACGTGAAAAGCTGGGCGGTGAGACTGTTGGTCTTATCTTCCCCATTCTCAGCCGGAATCGCTTTTCCATCTGTCTGCGGGGCATCGCCAAGGGCTGTAAGAAAATCGTCCTGATGCTCAGCTACCCCTCTGACGAGGTGGGCAATCACCTGATTGATCTGGATGCTCTGGACGAAAAAGGCATTGATCCCTACCGGGATGTTTTGACCGAAGCAAAGTATCGGGAGCTGTTTGGTTCTGTGAAGCACCCCTTTACCGGCGTTGACTATGTGGAGTACTACAGCCAGCTGATCCGGGAGTGCGGCGCTGAGGTAGAGGTTATTTTCGCAAACGATCCCCGGGTCATTGTGAATTATACCAAAAACGTTCTTAACTGCGATATTCACACCCGCGCCCGGACGAAGCGGCTACTGCTGGCTGCCGGTGCGGAGCGTGTGTTCGGCCTGGACGAGATTATGAACGCTCCTGTAAACGGAAGCGGCTATAACGCTGCTTACGGCCTGCTGGGCTCTAACAAGGCCACAGACGAAACAATTAAGCTCTTCCCCCAGGATTGTCAGGATTTGGTGCTGGACATTCAGGAAAAGCTCCTGGAACTCACCGGTAAGCACATTGAGGTAATGGTTTACGGCGACGGTGCATTCAAAGACCCTGTTGGTAAGATTTGGGAGCTGGCAGACCCGGTTGTCTCCCCTGCTTATACCCCCGGTTTGGAGGGTACGCCCAATGAGCTGAAGCTGAAATACCTGGCAGACAACGATTTTGCAGGACTGACCGGCAAGGCGCTGCAGGATGCCATCAAGGCAAAAATTCAGCAGAAGGACGGCTCTTCCCTGGTGGGCAATATGGCTGCCCAGGGCACCACACCCCGTCGGCTGACCGACCTCATCGGCTCTCTGTGTGATTTGACCTCCGGCTCCGGCGATAAGGGCACACCCATTGTTTATATTCAGGGTTATTTTGATAACTATACTACAGAGTAAAGAAACGGCTTCCCAATCGGGAAGCCGTTTTAATTGACAATGGACAATTGACAGTTGACAATTATGGTGTCCGCAAGCGGACAAATTAAAATGAAGGGATCGGTGCCCACGACAACTCGTCAAAAACTAATAAGATCGGGCGAGGTTAGGCGGAGCTTCATAAGACAGTATTTGGTTTTGCCCCAGTCTTTTTCCCTGTAGCATCAGAATATCCCCTTGAAATACACAAAGTATTTCTGCGCGTCTATTCTTTGTTAAAGGGAAAAATCCAAGCGGCAAAACTGCAAAGCACTTCAAAAGTTAAGATTTTTACGCCAAGACAATAAAAAGTGCTATGGTAAGGCTAACGCCTACCATAGCACTTTTTTGCAGTATTTGGATAAAAAGATTGCTTTTGAAGCAGATACCGTCTTATGAAACTCCGCCTTTTCCTCGCCCGATATTTTTATGCCTTTTCTACTGCGGAAACGACGCCATCCATCTTGGAAACATCTACTTGTTCTATCTTGCCTGCGTCAACGCTCTCTGCCAGCTTGGGATCAATAGGCAGTCTAGCCAGGATCGGCAGGTCGAACTTGGCTGCCACCTCGTCCAGCTTGCTCTTGCCGAACACCTCGATTTTCTTGCCGCAATCGGGGCATTCCAGGTAGCTGTAGTTCTCCACAAAGCCGAGAACGGGAATGTGCATCATATTTGCCATATTCACCGCTTTGGTAACAATCATAGATACCAAGTCCTGAGGACTGGTAACAATCACAATACCGTCCACTGGCAGGCTTTGGAACACCGTCAGAGGTACGTCGCCTGTGCCGGGAGGCATATCCACGAACATATAGTCCACATCTTCCCAAATCACATCGGTCCAGAACTGCTTGACAGCGCCGGCGATGACAGGGCCACGCCATACCACAGGGTCGGTGGCGTTATCTAACAGCAAATTGATGGACATTACCTGAATACCGCCGGCGGTGATGGCAGGATACAGGCCATCAGTCGTTGCGCCGCTACACTCGTTGACACCGAAGGCGGTGGGGATAGAAGGACCGGTAATATCGGCGTCCAAAACGCCAACCCGGTAGCCCTTCTTTGCCATAGCCACCGCCAAAGAGGAAGTGACCGTACTTTTACCTACGCCGCCCTTACCGGAAACAACGGCGATTACTTTCTTTACAGTGGCTTTTTCGTTGAGCTTTGCCAGCAGGCTTTCTGCCTTACGATCGGCGCAATTGCTGCCGCAGGTGGAGCAATTACCATTACAGGAACTCATTTTCGTTCTCTCCTTTTGTTATACTTCCGCTATTATAGACCTTGGGAGGGAAAGTGTCAATGCGTAAAATCCTCACAACCGTGGTATTCAAAGGGAAAATAATCGAAATACGTCCGTCTTTCCGAGTCGGGTACGGTGTAATACGCAATGATGCCAAGGACGAAAATCGCCAGTATGATAACAAGGAGTACCCATCTGACCCAAGTGACTTTTCTTCGTTTCCGGCAGAACCGGTTTTCTAAAAGAAGTTTATCGTCAAGCTGCAACATGCCATCTACAATATCTTCTTCTCTCATAGGGAAAAACCCTCCTTTTTTAAGTGCTCCCGCAGTGCCATACGGGTACGGTATAAAAGACTTTTTAGTTTTGTTTCCCGGATGCCACAGTACTTTGCCACCTCTTTCAGAGAATCAAAGTAGAAATAGCGGCTGATAAAAGCATTCCGGGCATCGGCAGGCAGACTTTCCAAAAAGCGGCCTATAGCATTGCCAAGCTCCTTCTTCGCCAACTCCTCTTCAGGGGTACTGCCGTCTGTAAAGCACTCGGAGAGTTCCTGCAGGGATAGAGCATACTGAGAGGGTTGCCGCTTCCGGCTGTTTTGCTTGCGGTAAATATCGATGGCTTTCTGCCGGGTGATCTTACTAAGATAGGTAGAAAGGTCTGCAGGACATTGGGTCGGAATAGATGACCACGCGGCAAGGTAGGTATCGTTTACACATTCCTCGCTGTCCTGCCGGTTTCCGAGGATGTTATAGGCTACCTTAAAAAGATATTTATGGTACTTTTTCTGGGTCTGTCGGATGGCATCATCGCTCCGCGCCATATACAGCTCGATAATCTCTCTGTCCTCCAAGGCTTCTCTCCTTTCTAAAGTCTTTACACTATATTACACGTAAAAAAAACGGTTTGGTTTCAAAGTTTCAAAAAAATTTTTGAATTCAACTCCGCGCAGAATAACAACGGAGGTATAGCAGTCAGATCAAAAAAGCTCCGAAGTAGTCTTCGGAGCTTTTTATTATGACTGGGCTTCTTCCCACTGCTCCATAAGGGAAAGGAGCACCATTTCTGCTTCTTCCTTTTCCCCCAGCAGGCGGGTCAGCTCCTGATAATCTGCGCCACTGGCTTCGATCTTGCTGTCAAGGTCGGCAATAACCGTCTCCTGCTTTTCGATCTCACGCTCTAAGCGGCGGATCAGCTTGTCCAGTTCCTTTGTGCCACCCTTCGGTTTTTCCTTTTTGGGTTTGGGCGCCGCCGTTACCTGGGCAGGCTTTGCCATAGCCTCGTGCTCCAAAATGGAGCGGTATTTGGCATAGCCGCAGGGGTAATCTTTGATCGTTCCGTCCTCAAGCACCCAAATTCGCTCCGCAAACTTCTCAATAAAGTACCGGTCGTGGGAGACGAACAGCAGCACGCCCTCAAATTCTTCGATGGCTGCCTCCACCCATTCCCGGGAAGCGATGTCCAAGTGGTTGGTAGGCTCGTCCAGCACCAGCATATTGATTTTTTCGTCCATCAACATACACAGCCGCAGACGGGACTGCTCGCCGCCGGAGAGGTCGCCCACTTTCTTGAACACATCTTCGCCCTGGAACATAAAAGCGCCCAGGCGGTCACGAGCGGTCTGTGGGGTGGCGTTTTTCTCATAGAGCATGGTGTCGTAGAGGGTGCGCTCAGGATGGGCAAAGTGGATGATCTGGGGCAGGTATCCCCATTTGACGGTAGGGCCGAATTTCAGCTTGCCCTTTACATCCTCTTCTCCCAAAAGGCACTTTAAGAATGTAGTCTTACCTGTGCCGTTATCGCCCAAAATGGCGATCCGCTCGCCGCCCCCAACCCGAAGCTCCACATCTTGAAAGAGGGTTCTTTCACCGAAGGCTTTCGAGAGGTTTTTTGTTTCGAAAACCACGTCACCGGCAAATTCTTTTTCACCGAAACTGGCTTTCATTGTGCGCTCGGTTTTGGGCTTTTCCGTCTTTTTGATTCGCTCCATACGGTGCTGGATGGACATGGCCCGGCGGTAAAGCGTGCGGTTATTGATGCCCCAGCCCTTCATTCGCTCTACAGTGTAGCCCAATTGCTTCAGCTTTGCCTGCTCCTGCTCGTATTGCTTCAGTTGGAGGTTAAAGCGGTTTTGCTTTTCATCCATATAGAAAGAGTAGTTGCCGGAGTAGAACTCGGCATGGCCGTGTACGATCTCAATGACCCGTTCTGCCACCCGGTCTAAAAAATATCGGTCGTGGGGGATGGCAAGAACTGTGCCCTTGAAGCTTTTGATATAGCTCTCCAGCCACTCCACACTGCGAAGATCCAAGTGGTTGGTAGGCTCGTCCAAAAGGAGAATATCCGTCTTTTCCAAGATAAGTCGGGCAAGGTTCATCCGTGTCCGCTCGCCGCCGGAAAGGCTGGCAAAGAGCTGGTTTCTCTGCTCCT
>JAZOVI010000050.1:0-25630 GCA_045658625.1 Faecousia sp. | reverse complement strand
GAGAGCTACTATTGAGCAGGCAATCTATTATTTCAACAACGAGCGGCCGGTTCGCAAACTAAAAGGAAAACCACCAGTCCTGTTTAGAACAGAACTGGTGGCATAGGAATTTTGTGTCTACTAACTATTGACTACTTCACCCAATGAGGGCGCTGCGTTTTGTTCTTCGATATGTAAGCTCAGGGCAACCTATTTCTGACAATATATAAATATAATACTTGTTTCTACATCAAATGCCATAAAGATGATACTACCAGGAAAGTTGTTATATGAATTTGTAGTGGTATTAAATGTTGAATAATAATCATAATTCGATACTGTTGCCAAAGTAAACGGATCAACGGCGTTCGCAGGAATAAATGAAACATCCTGTTCCCAGTTTGCGTCATTGCGTAGCTTCGAAATAAATGCATCGGAGTCTTCTCCATCTATCTTTACCATTGCCATAGAAGAGCCTTCTTCCATATAATCAAAATTAACGGAAATATATCCGTTATCTGGAAAATCAAAATTAATCGTTTTCTCTATACCATTCAAATAATCCCAATCATGGCTGACTTGTGATGCAAAAATACTGGTAAAACTTCCATATGCGCATAGCAAAATAACAATAAGGATGCCGGCAATAATGTTTTTCTTGCATTTGTAGCCCTGCCTTATGTAGATAAAACCAAAAATGACAGATGTCAATGGAATTGGAATCACCAGAAAAAACTTCCACATATGCTCTACCATTGTAAATGGAAAATTAGGGATAGGTGAATTTTCAACCGATATTGCAACGATCATTAATGCAATCCATATGGATACAATAGACAAGATGAATAAAGCTAACAAAATCTTTCTTGTTGTGTTATTGAGACCTGTAGATTCCTTTTTCACATTCACTCCCCCTTTAATTTCAATAATATTGGCATATTAATTCTATTTATCTGCTAAGAAATATCCGCATTGGTAAGTGACTTTTCTTATTTCCCAGTAGAACCGAAGCCGCCGGTGGAACGGACGGTGTCGGACAGTTCATCGGCTTCCACATAAGCCGGGGTCAGCACCGGGGTGATGACCATTTGGGCAATCCGCTCGCCATTGGCAACGGTTTGAGGTTCTAAACCGTGATTGTGAAGAGCAACCATGATCTCGCCCCGGTAGTCGCTGTCCACAACGCCTACCTTATTGGCAGGGGCAAGGCCCCGCTTGCAGGCAAGGCCGCTTCTGGCATAGATAAGACCGGCGCAGTGTTCCGGCACTTCCATAGCGATGCCTGTGGGCACAAATACCGTTTCGCCGGAGGCGATGGTAACTGCTTCATCCAAACAGGCGTACAGATCTGCACCGGCAGAATAGACAGTGCCATATGTAGGAAGGGTGGCTCCCTCCCTTAATTTTTTTACACGAATTTCACTCATATTAAATATCCTCATTTATATATTTCCGCAAAAAGTCTATTACGTGTTTTCGGTAGCCCGGAGTATTGACCAAATAGCTGACACCGTGCCCCGCATCCCCTACAAGGTACATTTCTTTATACGAGGTACAAGCATCGTAGGCCTGTTCCGTCATCCGGCAGGGCACAAAATTATCCCCTGTTCCGTGAACAAGCAATACAGGCAAACGGCTTTTCGCGAGGCTTTTCCGGCTATCCCGCTCGTAAAGACTAAAGCCTGCCAACACCCGGGCAAAGAGGTCTGCTGCCCACAAAAACGGCCCTGCGCCAAAATGGACCGTATCCCGGAATACCTTTGCAATGATCTCCTTGGGAGAGGTAAAACCACAATCGGCAATAATGCCCTTTACATTTTCCGGCAAATCCCGATCCGCCAAGTACAGCACAGTAGACGCACCCATGGAAAGACCGCTGAGAAGTATAGGATGGCCGCCAAATTTTTCATTGTGGAATTTGACCCAGCCCTGCACATCCCGGCTTTCCAGTACGCCAAAGGTAATATACTTTCCTTCGCTGCGGGCGTGGCACCGCTGGTCGATTAGCAAAAGATTCAACCCCAAATTGTGGTAAAGCTCCAGGATCATACCAAAATCCAGCAGCTTTGTACTCCGATAACCGTGAGCAAGGATCACCGTACCCTTAGGGTCATCAGCAGGAATCCAGTGGGCGTGAAGCTTTAAGCCGTCGTGGCTATCCATCCATACATCCACCACCGTATGGGTCTGCAGCCAGTGGTTTGCCGCCTGAATATGCTTTGTATATTTTTCGTAGGTAGTGTTCTGCAATGCCACTTCATCCAGCCAATTAGGTTCAACCTGTCTTTTACAGGCTGTGCGGAATGTATAGGCGCCAACTGCTAAAATCAGCGCCAGCGCGGCAACGGCAGACCATAAAACCCACATAGTTTACTCCTTATTTCCCAAACCCTTAAAGAACTTAAAAGACAGCGGCCACAAAATTCCCGCCACAACAACGATCAGGAAATATCGAACAGCAGAACCCGCAGATTCACCGACGATGGCGTTAATAGGTGCTTTCAGGCCACTCTTTACAGCCAGCACCAAACCGAGACCGATGGCGACTTTGATAATCTGCGCCCACCAAACTGCCTTTACTTCATAATGTAGCCACTTTTCGTCTACAATATACACAATGGCAAAGCCTACAATTGCGCCTAAGAACTTATAGGCATTGCTGACACCGGATTCGTAGTTATGGGGATCAATGTCTGCCGGGAACGGGAACATCTCTACATAAACCCAGAAAGCCAAAGCGCAGGCAATCATTCCGCCCAGCACCCAAGGCATCAGCTTACCGCTTTTCTCCCCTGCCACCGGATGGAACAGACATACCAAAAGTAGCGCCATTGCAGTAGCAACGGAAACATCCAGCAAAGTATGGACACCGATATACATTCTGGAAATGGGCACTAAAATGCAGATTGCCACGCAAATAGCCTTAATTACCCGATTTTTGACCGAATAACCAACGCAGCCAAAAGTGCCAACAGCCGTCTGGGTATGGCCACTGGGGAAGCTGTAGCCGGTGGCTGCTTCCCGGGCTTGCTCAAGGATAGTAAAATTAGGATCCTGCACCCAGGGGCGAGGAATTCGGAAGGACAATTTGAGTACCTGATTGCCAATCAGCCCCAAGAAGCCAACCGCCAGCAGATAGTAGCTTTTCCGTTTATCTACACACCAAAGCATTGTCAGCGCTGCCACCAAAAAGAGGGTCTCCTCGCCAAAACGGGTAACAAGCAGCATAAATTCGTTGAGTACGGGAACACGGATGCTTTCAAACCAATATAATAATTCCATAAGCTGCCTCCTTTTTGTCTATTATATATGGAATTTACAAAAATGTAAAGTTCTTCCGCTTTGCTCCTCTTGCAAAATCCCTGTATTGGGGTATAATAGAAATAATGAAAAGAAAGGAGAAAAATTATGCCTTTTTATTATTACGGATTTGACTGGACATATTTGGTTTTGGTTCTCCCCTGCGTGATTTTTGCCTTTGTTGCCAGCGCAAGAGTGAACTCTACCTTTAATCGCTACTCTAAACAGCTTTCCCGTGGACGCATTACCGGCGCAGAAGCTGCCCGGCAGGTGCTTCTGAAAAATGGTGTCAGCGGTGTGCAGATCACTCGGGTATCCGGCAATCTTACCGACCATTTTGACCCCCGGAGTAACACTATCCGCCTGTCCGACAGCGTGTATGACAGCACCTCTACCGCTGCCATCGGCGTTGCTTGCCATGAGGCAGGTCATGCGGTGCAGTATGCAAACAGCTACTTTCCCATTAAAATCCGGGCAGCCATTATTCCCATTACCAACATCGGCTCTATGCTGGCAATGCCCCTGATCCTTATCGGTCTGCTGTTCACCTCGGAAGCTGTTACCTCCTCCGGCTTTATCTATGCCGGTATTGCCTGCTTCGGTCTTTCTGCTGTATTTCAGCTGATTACTTTGCCTGTGGAATTTAACGCCAGCCGCCGGGCAATGGTGGCAATCAAGGACGCAGGAATACTCACAAGCGAGGAGCAGACAGGCGCAAGAAAGACCCTGACCGCCGCGGCTATGACTTATGTAGCTGCTTTGGCTGTTTCCCTTGCTCAGCTTTTGCGGTTGATTCTGATCTTCGGTGGCCGCGGCAGACGGCGCGATTAAATAACAAAAACCGCCTCGGGTCTTGACAACCGGGGCGGATTTTATTATACTTTTCTTTGTGTGAAAAGTATGAAAAGTACGAATTGGAGGACGCCCTATGGCCGGAGGAAAACACATACTTGGCAAAGGCAAATCCCGCCGGGTTTTCGGTACTGCAAAGGTAGGCGACCGGGGGCAGATTGTCATTCCCAAGGAAGCCCGGGAGCTGTTTAAGATACGCCCGGGAGATACGCTCCTTATTTTGGGAGAAGAAGAAACAGGGCTTATCGTTTCCCGCCCGGAGGTACTCAGCGATATTGCAAACCAAGTATTTGCATCTATGCAGAAAGAGGAGAATTAGATTGAACGAATTTATGGAAATGTATGCCGCTCTGGGTGTTAGTCCAGCGGTTTATAAATACGGCGAAAAAGCGCTAAATAACCTCAAGGAACGCTTTGCCGCCATTGATAAGATTGCAGAATATAACCAAGGCAAGGTCATTGCCGCTATGCAGAAAAACCGGGTCTCTGCCGCCTGCTTTGCCGGCACCACCGGCTACGGCTATGACGATGTAGGCCGAGATAATTTGGAACGGGTCTATGCAGATGTGTTCCACACGGAGGCAGCCCTTGTCCGTCCCCAGATCACCTGCGGCACTCATGCTCTAACGGTAGCGCTGTCTGCCAACTTGCTTCCCGGGGATGAGCTTCTCTCCCCTGTAGGTCTGCCCTACGATACGCTCCAGGAAGTCATCGGCATCCGGGAAAGCCCCTGTTCTCTGAAGGAGTACGGTGTTTCTTATCGGCAGGTGGATCTACTGTCCGACGGCACTTTTGACTATGACGGCATCCGCGCCGCCATCAACGAAAAGACCAAGTTGGTAACCATCCAGCGGTCCAAGGGCTACGCTACTCGCCCCACCTTCTCTGTAACCCAAATTGGGGAACTGATCGCCTTTGTGAAGAATATCAAGCCCGACATTCTGGTAATGGTAGATAACTGTTACGGCGAATTTGTAGAGACCATCGAGCCCTCCGATGTGGGCGCAGATATGGTAGTCGGTCCGCTCATTAAGAACCCCGGCGGCGGTCTTGCCCCCATTGGCGGTTATATCTGCGGCACAAAAACCTGTGTGGAGCGCTGCGCTTACCGGCTTACCGCTCCCGGCCTGGGTCAGGAAGTGGGCGCAAACCTGGGTCTTATGACCTCTCTTTATCAGGGCTTCTTCTTGGCTCCTACGGTAGTTGCCGGTGCAGAAAAGGGCGCAATCTTTGCTGCAAACCTCTACGAGCCTTTGGGCTTTAAGTGCGTACCCAATGCCACAGAAAGCCGCCACGATATTATTCAGGCGGTGGAGCTGGGCAGCGAAAAGGCGATGATTGCTTTCTGCGCAGGCATTCAGGGCGCAGCCCCGGTGGATGCTTTCGCTACTCCCCTCCCTTGGGATATGCCCGGTTATAACGACAAGGTCATTATGGCAGCCGGCGCATTTATTCAGGGCTCGTCCATCGAGCTGTCTGCCGACGGTCCGATCCGCCCCCCCTACGCCGTCTATTTCCAGGGCGGTCTTACCTGGTATCACGCAAAATTAGGTATCTTAATGAGCCTGCAGGAAATGGTAAATGCAGGTCTTGTAGATTTATAAAAAAGAAAGAGGAATATGCATATGAATTGGTTTATTTTCGCAATTATCGCGCTTCTCTGCTGGTCCGGCTCGGACTTCTTCTCCAAGATCGGCTGCCGGGATGCAAAGGACAAGTACAGCCACCTGAAAATGGTCATGGCTGTAGGTGTGGTCATGGGTCTGCACGCCGCATACGAAATCTTCATTGGCGGTGTAGAAATTTCTTTTGATATTATCCTGACTTACCTGCCTGTTTCCCTGCTGTACATTTTGTCTATGGCAATGGGTTATATCGGTCTGCGGTATATTGAGCTGTCCATCTCCTCCCCCATCTGTAATGCCTCCGGCGCACTGGTGGCTGTGGCTACCATCGTAATGGCTGCCGTCAGCGGCGAGGCGCTGGATATGGTACCGATGCAGTATGTAGCTGTGGCGCTGGCCTGCTTGGGCGTTGTAGGTCTTGGTTTTGTAGAAGCTAAGGAAGATCCCGAGCTCCGAGCTGCCCGTCAGGAAAAGTCCAACTACAAGTACGCCAAGAGCTGGCTGGCACTGGCGCTGCCTATCGCCTACTGTCTGCTGGATGCCGCCGGTACATTTGCCGATAGCCTTGTTCTGGAAACACTCAACGAGGACAGCGCAAACGTAGCTTATGAGCTGACCTTCTTAGCTGCCGGTGTTTTCTGCTTCATTTATACCGTACTTATCAAAAAGCAGAAGCTGGTTCCTAAGATGGAATCTCCCAAATATGTGGGTGCGATCTTTGAAACCATCGGTCAGTTTGCTTACATCTATGCGCTGGCTGACGAGGAGCACGTAGCAATGTCCGCCCCCATCATCTCCTCCTACTGCGTGGCATCTGTCCTGTGGAGCCGCCTGTTCCTGAAGGAAAAGCTCTCCTGGAAGCACTACGCCGCCATTGCTGTTACCGTTGCCGGTATCATCATCATGGGCGTATTTGATATGTAAAAATAGCCTTCCCCTCTGGGGAAGATATAAACGAAATCCGCACCACGGAAAATTCCGCGGTGCGGTTGTTTTTTATAGATACAGGAAGAAGAACAAAATACGGAAAATGCTTTCAAAGAAGGCCGCAATGGCCTCGAAGAAGCCAAGTGGTTTCTCTTCCTCTGGCTCGGTGGGCTCGGTGGGTTCGGTGGGTTCGGTGGGTTCTGTGGGGTTCGTCTCCGGTACTGTGGGAGCCACATAGTCCGGATCACTTTCGCCGCAGACGGTGCAAACGCCATCCGCATAGCTGTGCTCGCTGCTCTTTTCGATTTCTTGGGTGTAGCTATCACTGCAGACGGTGCAGGTGATGGTCTTAACGCCAGCTTCCTTGCAGGTAGGCGCTGTTGTTACTACGCCGTTGTCATAGCTGTGGGTGGTCAGCTTCTCGATTTCCTCGGTATAGCTGTCTCCGCAGACGGTACAAGTAAAGGTCTTAATGCCTGCTTCCTTGCAGGTGGGAGCTTTGGTTTCCACGCCCGCATCATAGCTGTGGGTGGTCAGCTTCTCGATTTCTTCGGTTTTGCTTTCCCGGCAAACGGTGCAGGTAAATGTCTTAATACCCGCTTCCTTGCAGGTGGGGGCTTTGGTTTCCACGCCCGCATCCCAATAATGGGTAGGGCTTACATAACCGTAAACAATAATGTCATATTTAAAAACGCCAGCACCATATATGTTCGCCCATTCTTCCTCAGAGCCTTTGTAATAAATCGCATAAACGTAGTTGTCGGAGGGGAATGCTTTGCTGCTAATATTAAGTAATCCCTTAGGGATGGTAATTTCCTCTAATTCTTCACAGCGGTAGAAAGCATACTCATTAATTTTGGTAACCCCATTGGGGATTACGATTTTTGTTGCCAATTCACCGTTAATATACAGCTTGGCCTTACTGCTGCAAACAAAAGGACTGCCCATAGTATCTGTATAGGTTACTTGGCACCAAGCGGCAACATCATAAATATCTACTTTTTCCAGCTTGGTACAGCCACCAAAGGCAAACCCGATGGTATCTATGCTACCCGGAAATGTAATGCTCGTTAAGTTATTCGCATCGTGGAACGCAGAGTCTTCAATGGCAGTTAAGTCTTTCGGGAAGGTAACGCTTACCAAACAATCGCAGTTATGGAACGCATCTTCTTTAATAACGGTTACACCCTCGGGGATTACAATATCTGTTGCCAACACGCCGTTAATGTACAGATTTTTTGCCAAACGGACGGGATTGGCATAGTCATTTTCAAAGCTTATTCCACACCAAGCACCCAAATCGGTAATATATACGCCATCTGTCTTCAGATTGGAACAGCCTTCAAAGGCACTGGCGCCAATGCTGGTTACGCTGGCGGGGATGTTAATGCTGGTCAGACTGCTGCAGTAGTAGAATGTCTCTTCACCAATGCTGGGTACACCTTCCGGGATGATAACACTCACCAAACTACCACAGCTATAGAATGCGCCTTCTCCAATACTGGTTACGCTGGCGGGAATGGTAATGCTTGTCAGATTGTTGCAGGCGTAGAAGGCCTCTTTGGGGATGCTGGTTGCACCCTCTTCGATGATGACTTCCTTAATCTTATCATTGCGGCTCCACTGCCAGGCAGCCTTCATCTCACCTGTGCCGGAGATGGTAAGTATTCCCGCATCATCCAATGTCCAGGTCAGGTTCTCGCCGCAGATACCGCGATCTTCCAAAGCCGCCTGGGCTTCAGTGGGCAAACAGAAAACAAACGCCACTATCAGGCAGAGGCCTAAAAGAATAGATAAAATTCTTGCCTTTTTCATTTCTCTTCCTCCTCAAAGTAAGTTTGAATAAGGAAATTTTATCATATTGGGGAAAGAAATGCAAGTGCCGAAAAAACACCTCTCTCCTTGTGGAAAATATAAAAAACCTCCCTTTTTGGAAGAAAGGGAGGTCTGAACTTATTTATTTTGGGGGAAATCTGGTAAGAATTTTATCCAGCAAGAAGAAGGTGGCATTTCCCAGGACGATCATCAGCGCAAAGGAAATATAACCAAGAACTGTATGTTCCACGATGATGGCTTCCAAGCCAAGAATGGCTACTACCGCCGTGTACATAAACACGGTTACAGCATTAAAAAGCACCAATTTCCATAGGATTTTCAGGGGCAAACGGTCCATTTTCGGCTTAATAATGGGGTAATAGCCCAAAAGCACCAACAGCGCTGCTGCCTCCTTATCCGGGCCTATGAGCAGGCTTAAAAGGGAGACCATCACATACCACGCCCAGGCGATCCGCTTACCGCAGAGGTTTAAGACCATCTGCAAAACAAGCATACACATTACGGGGCAGATATAGGTAGACACCGGAATCAGCCCGCCCAGGAGCATAACGACCATTGCCACCGCGCCCAGCATACCGCCTAAGGCAACGGCTTTCGTTTCTTTTCTCATTTGTTCCGATTTTTCAGAAGACCGTACTTAATATCCCAAAGCTTCTGGGAAAGGTCCACATAGTAGGTATGAGGATTATCAAATCGCTTAACCTCATCCCACAGGGTGTCCACCTGCGCAAGGCAGTAAGCGCGGACCTCGTCCAGGGTCGGGAATTTATACACCAGCTCGCCGTTCTTGAAAATGGGAACTTGCAGCTCTTTTGCGGTAAAGTCATAGACAGTCTTGGTCTTCCAGGTGGCGTTGGGGTCGAAAATCTCCATCTCACCGCTATCGTCCACAGTCTCATCGTAGACGCACAGGTAGTCCGCAATGGCCTTGCCGGTGTCGTTGCCGTAGAAACGATAAAATTTCTTGTAATGGGGTGTGGTGATCTTGCCCACGTTCTCGGAGATCTTGATTTTTGGCTGGATAGTGCCATCATCCTGCTCCACAGCGCAAAGCTTATACACGCCGCCAAAGACCGGCTCGCTTCGGGCAGTAATCAGCCGCTCACCAACGCCGAACATATCAATCTGCGCGCCCTGATGGAGAAGGTCAGCAATCAGGTACTCGTCCAAGGAGTTGGAAACGGAGATCTTACAATCTGTCCAGCCCGCATCGTCCAGCATTTTCCGAGCTTTCCGGGTCAGATACGCCATATCGCCGGAGTCCAGGCGAATGCCGCACTTGGTGATGCCCATAGGTTTTAAGACCTCGTTAAAGGCGCGGATAGCATTGGGAATACCGGAATTGAGAGTATCGTAGGTATCTACCAGCAAGGTGGCGTTGTTCGGGTACATCTTGCAGTAAGCCTTGAAAGCCTCCAGCTCGGTATCGAACATCTGCACCCAGGCGTGAGCCATCGTACCGCCGGCGTAAACGCCGAAAAGCTGGTCGGAAATGGTGCAGGCTGTGCCGTTACAGCCACCGATATAGGCCGCTCTGGAGCCTAAGATAGCTGCATCTGCGCCCTGAGCACGGCGAGAGCCGAATTCCAGCACTGTCCGTCCTTGAGCGGCACGGACCACCCGGTTTGCCTTGGTGGCAATCAGGCTCTGGTGGTTGATAGACAGCAGAATAAAAGTCTCAATGAGCTGCGCCTGGATAGCCGGGGCGCGGATAGTCATAATGGGCTCATTGGGGAAAATGGGTGTACCCTCGGGAACAGCCCAAATGTCGCCGGTGAAGCGAAAATCCTTCAGGTATTCCAAAAAGGCTTCCTTAAACAGGTTTCTGCCACGGAGATAGGCAATATCCTCCTCGGAAAAATGGAGAGACTGGATATACTCCGCAATCTGCTCTAATCCCGCGGCAATAGCGAAGCCGCCGCCGTCGGGACATTTGCGGAAAAACACATCGAAATAGCAGATACGGTCTTTATAGCCGTTCTCAAAATAGCCGTTGCCCATAGTCAGCTCGTAAAAGTCGCAGAGCATAGTGAGATTCAGCTTTTCATAGACGCCCATAACAGCACCTCTTTCTAATATTTGCTCATATTATAAATCACACCGAAAAAAATAGCAATCCTTTTGTTGACATCCTCCTCTTTTTTCATTATAGTGAAGAAAAAAAGGAGGTTTCTTTATGGAAATTACTGTTGGAATGAAAGGCGAAGCCTTTAATGAAGTAGAGCGGGCAGATACCGCCCTGGAGGTAGGCTCCGGAAGCCTGCTGGTTTACGCCACACCTTGTATGGTAGCGCTGATGGAAGGCGCAGCCTGTGAGGCGATTGCCGAGGCACTCCTCGAGGAAAAGACTTCGGTCGGTACGGAGCTGAATATCTCCCATATCTCCGCCACGCCGGTAGGTATGGAGGTTCGGGCGGAAGCTGAGGTCATTGCCGTGGAAGGCCCCATCATCACTTTCCGGGTTGAAGCCTTTGACGAAGCAGGCAAAATCGGTGAAGGCACTCACAAGCGCGCCGTCATCACCGCCCAGCGGTTCTTGGATAAGACTTACGGGAAGTTATAAATTATTCCCGCACTCTCATAAATATATGTAGGGGCGAACTGTGTTCGCCAGCGGGCGGCTGATAGCCGCCCCTACAATGTTAAACGAAGGTGCCTACCAGGAGATTGCCACAGCCCTATGGGCTTCGCAATGACATCCTTAATTGTCAATTGTCAACTGTCAACTAAAAAGCCGCCCTGTTGGGCGGCTTTTTCTTATATTTCCTGTCTGCCCTCTAAGGCGCGGGAGAGGGTTACCTCGTCGGCATATTCTAACTGGCTGCCAACAGGCACACCGTAGGCAAGGCGTGTTACCTTGACCTCCATAGGCCGGAGTAAACGGGAGATGTACATAGCGGTGGCTTCGCCCTCGGTGTCGGGGTTGGTTGCCATAATGATTTCCCGGACATTGCCCTTTGCCACCCGGGAAAGAAGTTCCCGAATACGGATATCCTCCTGAGTAACGTGGTTTAAGGGAGAGATCACGCCGTGAAGCACGTGGTACACACCATTAAACTCCCGGGAACGCTCCATCGCAATCACATCCCGAGGCTCTGCAACCACACAAATGACACTCTGGTCGCGAGTTGGATCGTCGCAGATGGGGCAAAGTTCACGGTCTGTTAAGTTTTGGCAGACGGGACAAGTATGCACTGCGCTCTTTGCCGCTAAGATTGCCTGGGCAAAGGCCTGGGCCTCCCCTTCCGGCAGGCTCAGCACGTGAAAAGCAAGACGCTGGGCCGTTTTGCCGCCAATACCGGGAAGCCGGGCAAAATGATCGGTCAGCTCCTGTAAGGATGCGGGAAAGTACTGCATCAGAACAGACCGCCTAAGCCGCCCAGGTTCATACCGCCGGTGAGCTTTGCCATATTATTGGCAGACTCGGCATCGGCTGCCCGCATTGCCTCATTGACAGCGGCAATGATCATATCCTGCAGCATTTCTACATCATCGGGGTCTACTGCCTCAGGATTGATTTCCAGGGTCTGCAGCTCGTGCTTACCGGTAACACCGGCAGTTACCATACCGCCGCCGGATGTGGCAGTAAAGACCTTATTTTCCAGCTCTTCCTGCATACGCAGCATTTCCTGCTGCATTTTCTGCGCCTGCTTCATCATTGCCATCTGGTTCATGCCGCCACCGGGCATACCACGAAATCCACCTTTTGCCATAACTGAATACTCCTTAACTCGGTTTATTTAATATTTACAAAATCGGGATACTGGCGACCAAACTGGAGAAAATGGTCCATCCCATCGCTAATAGCCTTTGTTTTATCTACTGCTACTGCCTGAACAGGTCTACCTAATATGGCAGTTGCCTTTCGGGCTGCAAGCTGCAGTACCTCCGGCTTATTGATGCTGTCCAGCACGAAGCTGTTACTGCAGCGCAGTTCCAGCTTGTCCCCTCTAAGAACGCCCTGAACCTGGGCATTCGGTCCGGGAGCTAAATAACCTCTAATTAGGGGCATAGGCAGTTCCCGGCACATTTGGGTTGCTACCTCTGTCCAGAAGCCCACAGGGGCGTCCGCAGGCGTTTCCTGCTTAGGCGCAGGAGCTGCTTCTGCCTTAGGGGCAGGTGCTGCGGCGGGCTTTTCTTTTTTCTTTTCAGGTGCAGAAACAGGAGCTGCCACCACACCGGAACGGATCGCTTCTTCCAATCGGGAAATGCGGGCATTGAGTGCCTCGCCATCCAAGCTAAGCTCCGGCTGGCAGAGATTGATAATGCACATTTCCGCATCCATCCGGCGGCTGCTGCTGCGGGTAAAGCCGCTGAGTGTCTGCTGAATGAGATTTAGCATCCGGGTCAGCTCCGCAGGAGAAAAAGCCCCGGAAAGGGATTTTACTTCTTCATCCGATGCCACACCGGAAAGTAAAGAAATTCCCTCCTTAGGGGCGGCGTTCAGGATCATAAAGTCCCGAGTCAGGCAAGCCATTTCATCCAGCAGCGCACCCATATCCTTACCCTCGGCATAGAAGCGGTTGAGAAGGGAGAGCGCACCGGCTGTATCGTGCTTTGCGATACAAGCCATCAGTTTGCCACAATCCTGAATACCGGCAACGCCTAAACAGGCATAGACCCGCTCCGGGGTCAGTTCGCCTTGGGTGGCAGATGCGCACTGGTCCAGCAAACTCAAACCATCACGCATACCGCCGTCGGCAAGCCGGGCAAGCACACGGGCTGCGGTGTCGGTAAGGTCAATATTTTCCTGATAAGATACATACTGCAGACGGGCTGCAATATCCTCTTGGCTGATTCGCCGGAAAGAGAACCGCTGACACCGGGAGAGAATCGTTGCCGGTACTTTGTGCAGTTCCGTAGTTGCCAAAATGAACAACAGATGCTCCGGCGGTTCTTCGATGATCTTTAAGAGCGCATTAAATGCAGAAATGGAGAGCATATGCACCTCGTCGATGATGTACACACGCATCTTCACTTGAGAGGGAGAATAAATGGCATCATCCCGCAGATCACGAACGTTATCTACGCCATTATTGGAAGCGGCGTCGATTTCCAGTACGTCCATACAAGCGCCGGAGTCAATAGCCCGGCAGGATGCACAGCAATTACAGGGATTGCCGTTCTGGGGGTTTTCACAGTTGACCGCTTTCGCCAAAATCTTGGCGCTGCTGGTCTTACCGGTGCCCCGAGAACCGGTAAACAGATAAGCATGGCTCAGCCGACCGGATTGCACCTGGGTCTTTAATGTCTGTGTAACCGCCATTTGACCGACCAAATCATCAAAAGTCTGAGGGCGGTATTTTCGATACAGTGCCTGGTACATAGGGCACCTCCTCTCTTGGCAACCTCTAAAAACTACTTTTTGGTGATTTGGGCAGAAGATTTTGACCCAGAAAAAGTTATGGAAAAGACGGAATACTTTGTGTATTGGGGCTTTTTCATAACGCATTTATGGGGCGAAAGATTTGCCCCAATCCCAAAAGGGGAGTTTTCAGAGGTGCCCCTTCATAAATACACCGACCGGCTCATAACAAGATCGCACACCCACATTTGAACAAGCCAAACACTCGGTTTCCATACAGCCGGCTCGGGAACGGCAACCCCGCGGCACACGGAAAGATCCGCTTAATGCTGCTTGGTTCCCCACCTGACATGGTTCACGGGGTTCCGTTGCGCAAGACCGTTCCTTCAACGCCACTTATATGGTCCGGACAGCACTTGACATGCCCGGGTGTGGGAATTCACCCCTGCTGTAGCGGATTGCAGGTACAGGGCACCGCTAACTCCCCGGTTAGTGCGACCTTGTTACAAGCCGGTCGCTGTAACAAGAATATGTGATTTTAGTTGACCTTGGACTCGATAAAGTCAGCCAGTTCCTGGAAAGTAGTGATCTTCTGATCTTCCATTTCCAGTTCAACGCCCAGCTCGGACTCCAGATCCATAATCATCTCTACGATGTCAAGAGAGTCGATACCCAGGCTTGCAAATGTAGTATCGGGGGTAATGTCCTCAGCGTTGATTTCCAGCTGGGCAGATGCGTAAGATACAAGTTTCTCGTACATAATTTTGCCTCCAATTTTATCTGTTATGGATACGGGCTTATTTTATTACATTCCCGCATTTTTGTCAATGCTATGTTTCACGGAAAGGCCGGCGGCGTGGGCTGTTGCCCAGGCGATCTGCAGGTTAAAGCCACCGGTATAGGCATCGCAATCCAGAATTTCTCCTGCAAAGTACAGCCCCGGAACTTTCTTTGACTGCATCGTTTTGGGGTCTACCTCGGACACCTTTACACCGCCACTGGTGATGATCGCCTCGGAAACCGGTCTTTTTCCTGCAATATCCACAGAAAAAGCCTTGATATTTGTCAATAACGCTCTTCTTTGCTGCCGGATAAGGGCGTTGGCCTGCAACGTAGCCGGGATATCCGAACGATCCAGAAGAACCGGGATCATAGACCGGGGAAGCAGGTCTGTCAATGCATTTTCCATCGCCCGGTTTTTATACTGCTCCAAATCTCGGAGTAGTCTTGCTTCTAACTTACCTTCGTCCAGCGCCGGCTTCAAATCTACAATCAGACGGCAGTTCTCCCCTTTTAGGTGCGCGCTGGCAGAAAGGACTGTAGGACCGGACACACCAAAATGGGTGAAAAGCAGCTCTCCGAAATCCTTATACAAGGTTTTTCCCTTGGCATCTAACAGCTTGACAGCTACATTCCGCAGGCTGAGTCCTTGCATTTGGGCGCAGTCATCGCCTTTTTCTTCAAGGGGTACTAATGAGCCCTCCGCCGGAATAATCGTATGCCCCAACTCCTTCGCCATTCGGTAGCCGGCGCCGGTAGAACCGGTGGCAGGATAGGAAAGGCCGCCGGTAGCCAAGATCACCCAAGATGCGGTGATCTCCTCTCCCCCGGCCAGCACACCCCGGACACAGCCGTTTTCTGTGAGAATTTTCTCGGCTGTGGCAGTTTTAATTTTGACACCCAAGCGGTGCATCCGGTCTCTCAGGGCTTCCAGCACCGAGGAAGACCGGTCTGTTATGGGAAATACCCGATTGCCCCGTTCCGTCTTTAGATGGCAGCCTGCATTTTCAAAAAATGCCATCACCATTTCCGGCGGGCAAGCTTCCATAGCGCTGTACAAAAACCGGCCGTTTCGGGGGATATTTTCCAGCACCTCCCGGGCTGTACAATCGTTGGTTACATTACACCGCCCCTTGCCGGTAATCAGCAGTTTTTTACCCAGGCGGTCATTTTTTTCTATGAGCAGAACTTTATTACCCTGTTCTGCCGCCCGAATGGCAGCAAACATTCCTGCCGGGCCGCCGCCGATAATAATTCCATCGTACATCATAATTCCTCTTTAAGACCCGCAATTTCCTCAGCCGTTAAGTACCGCCACTGTCCTTTGGGAAGGTCGCCGAGAGCAAGGCTTCCCTGAGATACGCGGCGTAGTCTTGTTACATACATTCCCGCCAATTCGCACATCCGACGCACCTGGCGGTTGCGGCCTTCGTGGATGGTGATTTCCAGCAAGGCCCTGTTTTCCTCTTTGTGCAGAAGGCTAACTTTTGGAGGCGCAATGCGGTAGCCATCCAGTTCTACAGGTTTTTGCACCTTTTGGAAGGCTTCCTCCGTATATTTCTCCACCCAGGCGTGATAGGTTTTGTCCACTTGATGACTGGGGTGGGTCATTTTCTTAGCAAAATCTCCATCGTTTGTAAAAAGGAGCAAACCCTCGGAGTCCATATCCAGCCTTCCAACCGGGTAGACCCGCACACCGCAGTCAATCAGCTGGGCGGCGTTCTTTCGTCCCTTTTCGTCCTGCATTGTGGTTACAAAACCACGGGGCTTATGGAGCATAATGTACACCGCTTTTGTAGCGGCTGGGATGGGCTTTCCATCCACCAAAATGGTATTTATATCCGGGTCTGCCTTATCTCCTAAATTGCAGACCTGTCCATCACAGGTTACACGACCGGCGGTAAGAAGTTCCTCCGCCTGCCGCCGGGAGCATACACCCCGGGCGGAGAGTATTTTTTGTAATCGCTCGGTCATTCTTACCCTCCTCCAAATAACCGCTCCCAAAGAGACTTACGGGGTGGTATTTCCTGTTCTATGGTTTCTCCGTAAACAAGGGGTATCTTCCCCACAGTTTTATCTCCCAAAAGCACATAGGCATAGCCTGCCTCCTGCCCCTGAACCACCGGGGCATAGACAAAGTCTTGCCCGGAAATCACAATCCGGAGTTTTTCCTCCGGGGTTAGGGCATAGGAAAAGCCCTCTGCGGCAATCAGCTCCACAGAACCAGCCTGACCGCCTGCCACTTCTTTCGTGCCAAGAACTTCTCCTGCATTTATCGCCTGTACCGGCGCGTATCGGGAAAAGCCTTTTTCCAAAAGAGCCCGGTGGTCGTTCCAATCATTTGGCGCATTGATCGTTACCGCCACCAGCCGCCGACCGTCCCGAATGGCGGTGGACACCAGTATTCTGCCCGCTGCCTTGGTAAAGCCGGTCTTGATTCCGTCTACGCCTTCCACACGCCACAGTAGCTTATTGTGGTTTGTAAGATACCGCTGACCTACTGTAACACTTTTTGTAGATACCGTTTGGGCAAAGATGGGGTTTTCCATAGCATAAGCCCCCAAAACAGCCAGGTCTTCCGCTGTGGAATAATGGCCGGGGGCATCCAGGCCGTGGGGATTGACAAAATGGGTATCGTCCATCCCCAGCATATGGGCCTTATCGTTCATAAGCCCCGCAAAACCCTCTACTGTACCACCGCAATACATAGCCAAAGCCACAGCCGCATCGTTGCCGCTAGAGAGCATCAGGCCGTACAAAAGTTCCTGTATGGTGAGGATTTCTCCCTCCTGCAAGTACATAGACGAGCCTTCGATACCAACCGCTTCTTTTGGAATACGGATACGGTCCAGCACATTGCATTGCTCACAGATAATGAGGGCGGTCATAATTTTTGTAGTACTGGCAATCAGGCTTTTGGCATCCCCATTTCTCTCAAAAAGCAGCCGGCCTGTTCCCGCATCCAAAAGCACACCGTGCTGAGCAGAAATGGCTTGTATCTTTGGGGAAAAAAGCAGGACGGCAGCCAAGAGTGTAGCTGCCATCCCGGCAATTCGTCGTTTCACATCGCTCACCTCGGTCTATTTTTTACCGAGGCAGGAAAATTTATTCTGCTTTCTTTTCTCTATCGATAAAGGACGCAATCTTATCCAGAGTATCGGGCACCATTTCCACCAAGCGGTCAGCGGTGGTGCTGGCAGGCGCTGCCACGGGAAGCATCCGCACATTACCCTCTTTTACAATCAGAAACGCCACCGGGGTTACCTTCACGCCGGCGCCTACGCCGCCGCCAAAGGGATTTTCCTGGCGGTTCATATTTTTGGACACAAAATCCGAGCCACCGCCACCAAGACCGATGCTGATTTTGGAAATGGGAATGATGGTTACATCCCCTGCGGTAATGGGCTCGCCCACCACAGAATTGCTATCTACCATTTCCCGAATTTTTTGGATGGTATTTTCCAGCATATTAGGAAGATTTTGACTCATTGTTATGCTCCCCTTTTCGTTTATTTCGTATTTTTAAGAATTCCCGCAGACCAAGATAGCCGTATTTCCCCATAAGGCCTAAAAGCCTGCCTACAAGGATGGTTATGTCGGCTGCGGCATAAATTTTCGTCTCTTGCGCGGTAAAGTCGCAGGCAACCTGCACATCCCGCTTTTTAATCACAAACAGCTCTTCAAGCAGCGGAATGATGCTGCCGGTAGCTGCCCAGGTTCTGCCATAGTTTACCGCCAAGTCGCAAGGGTCATCCCCGGCTAATGTCAGCTTAACTTCCAAGCGGCGGATACGGATTTTACGGAAAAAGCTGCCAAAGAGCCTCTTTGCCACATCCAGGAGGGGCAGGAAATCCCGTATGCTGCCGCCATCCTTCTTTTCTTCCTTGGGTTTGGCGGATTTTTTCTGGGTTTTTACAGGTTTTGCAGGCTTTTGCACTGGTTTTTCTTCTTTTTTCTTTTTGGGAAGCAGGAAGATTTTTACAGGCCCTATCAGCAGCCAAAGCTTAAAACCCGCATCGCTGTAAACCGCACGGACACCCAAAGGAATCAGGCAAATCAGGATCAGTACCGCAAGTACGATCAGCCAGGTCATTGCACTTCCTCCGCAGAAGGCTCTTCAATGGTCAGCTGTTCCTCCGGCAGGAGGATGGGCTCGCCAAAGTCTACTTTTTCGATAGAGGGCAAATCATTTAGGCTCTGCAGACCAAAGGTCCGCAGGAAATTGTGGGTGGTTTTATAGAGAATGGGGCGGCCGGGTACATTCAGGCGGCCTGCCTCCTCAATCAGCTCTTTGGTAAGCAGCGCGCCTACTGAGTAAGAACTGTCCACACCCCGAATCTGCTCCACCATCGCTTTCGTTGCCGGCTGATAGTAAGCAATAATCGTTAATGTTTCCAGCTGAGAAGCGGAGAGCTTAGGCGGCTTTCTTGTCTCCAATGCCTTTGTTACATAGTCTGCCATCTCGCCGGATGAAACCATCTGATAGGCATTTTCCAGCTTTAGTATCCGAATACCCCGGCGGGCGAAAGCCATTTCGTCAGCCAGCGCATCAGCGGCGGCAATAATGTCTTTTTCGTCGGTTTCCAGCGCCATTGCCAGCCGGGCGGCTTCTACCTTTTCACCGGCGGCAAAGAGGATCGCCTCAATGGCACGCTGTAATTCAGTTTGTTCCATAAGCGTCCTCCATATCTTCTTCCGGATTGCGGATCAGGCGTACATTGGGGTCTTCTCCGGAAGTATCTTCATCCTCAAGTACCACAGAATTGGTCTTACACAGCTCCAAAATAGCAAGGAAAGTTGCCACCACCTCGGAGCGGGATTTGTTGCCCTTAAACAAGTTCTTTAGCCGCTGTATGCCACGCAGTACCAAACTGCGGATGACTTCCGTAGCTTTTTTTGTTACAGGATAGGGCTCTTTGCCTACGATGCCCTGGAAATTGACGGTAGGTGGCGGCAGACGGCGCTGACCCCGCTCGGCAATCTCCTCCAATGCCCGGAGCAAGTCTGTGGCAGGATGGCGGTACTGGTAAGTGCCCACCCGGCGCAAAGGCTCAGGCTGCTTAACAAACATACCTCTGCCGATCTCATTGCGCGGCTCTAAAAAGGATGTGGCAATCCGAATCTGCTCAATGGCATCCCGACGTTGGCGCTCCACCAAAGATTTACGCAGTTCGTCCAGCTCATCCTGGGCTTCTGCCGCTTCCGCAGCGGATAAAAGCATTTTTGTCTTAATGAGCATCAGGTGGGAGGCCATGGCGATAAATTCGCTGGCAATCTCCATATCCATTCGCTTCATCTCGTCCAGATACCCCAGGTACTGGGTAAGGATGGCAGTGATGGACACATCCTGGATCTCTATTTTATTTTTGCTCAGCAGCAGAAAAATAACATCCAGCGGGCCTTCAAAATCTTCCCGTTCCTCGGCTTTGGAACGGACGATGCCCGAAAGCTTATATTGCGGCTCGTTCATAAACACTCCATACTTTCCCAATTATCCGTAATATTATAACACTTAGGAAGCGATCGTGCAAGTATTTCCAAAAAAATACGGCGGAAAGTTCAATACTTCCGCCGTATTTTTTACTTATAAAATGTATTTCCGCCGATGAATTCACGGAGCAGGCTGGTGGGCGGGATTTCATCGTCCACATCTGCTTCCTGGACATAGTTGAGAATCTTCACCAAACCGCGGACCTGTTCGTAGCAGCTATCCTCGGGCTGAACGGCTGTCAGCAGCGGGAAAATATGCTTTTTCACCACTGCCAGTTCATACAAAGTGGATGTATTGAAAATCACATCTGCCTGCTCCCGGAAGGGGAAAATCCACCGCTTTTCGCCCCGGCGAACAGAGTCCCACATAGACATTGTCCGCTCTACCGTTGCGCCCCGGCTCTCAATATCCCGAACAATCCGCCGCAGCAGCCGCAGGTGGCTGGCAGGAATGCGGTTATGGTCGTCAAGGCTCAAGGGAATCAAGGGGCAAATGTAGAACTTAAAAATGCTGTTCTTATCCAGCTCCGGGGGGATCAGCATGGGATTCAGGGCGTGGAGACCCTCCACGATAATCACCGTGTCCTTCTCCATCTTGAATTTATGACCCTTCCATACCCGACGGCCGGTCTTAAAATCAAAGGTAGGAATTTCGATCTCCTTGCCAGCAAGGAGATCCTGCAGATTTTCACGGAACAATTCCGTATCAATGGTATTGATATGCTCAAAATCAATGGTACCGTCGGGGCCGGGGGCAATCAAATCCCGGTCTATGTAGTAATCATCCAAGCCCATCAGCACCGGCTTTTTGCCGTGGACACGGAGTTGGGTTGCCAAACGGTTCGCAGAAGTGGTCTTACCGGAAGAGCTGGGCCCTGCCAGCATAACGGCTCTTGCGCCCCTTTGGCAGACCATATCTGCCACCTGGGCATACCGCTTTTCGTGGAGGGCTTCGTTAACCCGGATCAATTCCCGGATCTTACCACTTTCTGTCAAATCGTTCAGATCTGCAACGGTCCCACATTCCATCAGCTCGCACCAGCGGTCGCCTTCCATACAGACATCGAACACCCGGGGCATCGCCTTATATTCCGCCACCTGCTCCGGACAAGCATCGTCCGGATAAATGAACAGGAAACCACCCTCAGCAGGCAAAATATCCCACACCTGCACATAGCCGGTAGAGGGCGCCATTTCGCCGTAATAATAGTCTAAGAAATCCTCATAGCCGTAGCAAGCAAAGGTCTCCTCTTTCCGTAAGGACAGCAATCTTGCCTTATCGGTCTTGCCCATTTCGGTAAAGGTTTTCACCGCATCTGCAGTACTAATCAGGCGGCGAGTCAGCGGAATATCCTGCTGAGTCAACGACGCAACCTCCCGTCGCAGCCGCATCCAGGAAAAGTCCTCGGTGTCAACAGATACATACAATGCAGAACCCAACGTCGTACCCATTTTGGCACGGACATCAGGCCACAGCCGGTGCAAAGCCAAAAATACCACAAAACGGGCCGTCCGTTCATATACCTCCCGACCTACCGGATCGGTGTAGCGCAGAAGCTCCACAACTCCACCGGAGGCAGCCATTGCCCGACGGATAGAGCTGCGCTCCGTAATATCCTTTTCCCGGACGGGAATATAATTTAAGTTAAACACCTCGCCGGAGATCTTTGCTGCGATAGGGCGCTGGGAAAAGTTTTCACTGTCGAGACCAATCTGGGTTACGATCTGCCGTAAAGATTGGCCGGTTTCGGCAAAACACTCTCTGCCGTCTATAAACAGCTTCATATTTTCTTCCTCCCACTGTTTCTTTTTGGAGGCCCTTATTCCTGACCGATGGTCATAATGTCATAGGGCGTTGTCTGATAGACAAAGTAGTTCAGCCAGTTGGAAAATAGCAAATTTGCGTGGCCACGCCAACGGACTATAGGCTCTTTTGTATCGTCATCGTCAGGGAAATAATTTTTCGGCACATCAATTGGAAGGCCCAGTGCCTTATCACGCAGATATTCCTTTTTTAGGGTATCCCCGTCGTACTCGGAATGACCGGTAATAAAAATTTGCCGACCCTTTTTGTTCATAGCCGCATAGACACCGGCTTCCTCAGAAGATGCCAGGATTTTTACATCCGTCTTTTCAATGTCCTCCCGAAGTACAGTGGTATGCCGGGAATGGGGAACGTAGAACACATCGTCAAAACCACGCAGCAGTATAGACCGCTTATAATCCGCTTGATGGGGAAAAACACCAAAAAGCTTTTTGGGGAGCGGTTTTTTCTGAATGCCATAGTGGTAGTAAAGACCTGCCTGGGCGCCCCAGCAGATATGCAGCGTGCTGTGGACATTGTGGCGACTCCACTCCATAATTTCACAAAGCTCCGGCCAGTAGTCCACTTCCTCGAATGGCATATTCTCCACAGGCGCGCCGGTAATAACCATACCGTCAAATTTCCGGTGCTTCAGCTCATCGAAAGTCTTGTAAAAGGTCAGTAAATGGTCTGCAGATGTATTTTTCGGTACATAAGAGCTGATCTTCATAAGCTCCAGCCGCACCTGCAAAGGGGTATTGCCCAACAGGCGGCTCAGCTGGGTCTCAGTAACGATCTTTGTGGGCATCAAATTCAGCACCACGATCTCCAAAGGCCGGATATCCTGGGTACTGGCACGACCCTCACGCATCACAAATATATTTTCCTGCTGCAGCGCCTCCGCGGCAGGCAGATCATTGGGAATTTGAATGGGCATAATACCGCCCTCCTCTATTGGATATGTCTTTTTATTTTACCCTAACTGACTCGTATTGTCAATTCCCTGCAATTTTGTGCCCGGATAATAGTGGGCAAGGATGGCTTC
Source organism: Faecousia sp. (assembly GCA_045658625.1). GTDB lineage: Bacteria > Bacillota > Clostridia > Oscillospirales > Oscillospiraceae > Faecousia. The sequence continues at coordinate 2,687 of JAZOVI010000050.1, read as the reverse complement.
GTAATCACTTCCGGAAACCGCCATCGCATCTGCGCCGTACTGACTCATTCCCACCCGGTGTCCGCTGCCCTTTGTGGTAATGGTAACGGAGCTTCCCACAACCGTAATCACAAAGGCTGTAGATCGCAGGTCTAAAATCTGCCGCACCTGAGTGCCTTTATAGACCGTTCCGCCGATTTGGATGGTATCCACACCCCCACCTTTTGTATAGGTGATCTCCCCGATCCAGTTGCTGGGTAGACCCGAAAGGCCGCCAAAGGCATGGGCGAATGCCCCGGCGGTCATCGAAGTGGTCTTTAAGTAATTGGCCGCTTTTTCCTCCCCGGGACTGTCTACAGCCTGTAAATAGGGCACATCTTGCCCCCACACTGCCACCGCATCCTCCGTCCTGCCGCCGGAACAAGAAAAATAGGTAGCTTCGATGGGCTGACCCTGATACGTTACGATTTCCCCGGCCGTGTCCTTCACCGCCTTGCGCACCTTTTCCAAAGCGGATGCCGGCCCTGTATAGTCTTTCGGTGCGCAGTATGCCTGACAGCAAGTGTGGTCTGTACAAATATCCGCATTTTCGTGGTGTTTTGCCCGGACGGTGTATGTTCTTGCCACCACCGCCTGCGCCTTCAGCGCTTCCTCTTCAAAAGAAGCAGGCATTTCCCCCAGGACCACCCCCAATATATATTCCTCCAAGGGCATTTCTGCTACTGTTCCGTCAGCCATTAAGACCCGCAGTTTCTGTGCGCCATCATCAGGCTGCGTCGGATGTATATCCGGATTAGGTTTTTTTCTTGAAAGGATAAGCAGTATCATACAAGGCAGCAACACCCCTAAGGTCAGCGCAATCAAAAACGGTTTGTTCTTCATTTCATCCCCTCCATCCATATTATAGGTCGTCCTCTGCCTGCCACAGGTCGAAAGACCGAAGTGGACAGGCAAAGATTTTCGCACAAGCCTTGACAGAGTCACGGGGATTTCGTATAATTTATGTATATTTCCTTGAAACGGAGCTTTTTATGAAAACTTTTGTAAGAATAGCTTTGCTGATCCTGCTGGTGGCCGCCATTGTTCTCGGCACAGCTTGGTATCTGCTGGAATATGATACAGATTTCACACACGATGCCCTTCTGTACGGTGCCCAGTACTTTGAAGAAAAGGGTCAGCCTGCCATTTCAACCTGGCTGTACAATATGGCTTATCAGTACGGGCAAAGCATTGAGCAGATTGCTCTGGAGCTGGCAGAATACTACCACTCTACGGGTAACTACGCCAAAGTGGAATCTACATTAAGACAAGCCATCAACGATGGCGCCGGTGTGGATGTCTACATTGCTCTGAGTAAGGCGTTTATTGAACAGGATAAGCTTTTGGATGCCCTGCAGCTTGTGGAAAACGTGCAGGACGCCACCATTCGCAGCAAGCTGGAGCTTCTGCGCCCTGCAACGCCCACTCCGGATTTCCCCGGCGGATATTATAACGAGTACATATCTGTAAACTTCCTCTCTGACAGTAGTCTCGTCTATGTGGCCAATGCGCAAGTACCCTCTGTTCAAAACCATCTTCACAGCGCACCTGTTGATTTAGGCACCGGTGAGACAGTTCTGTTTTCTATGGCTGTTGGTGAAAGCGGTCTTGTCAGCGCCATAACAGAGCATCGCTATGTAGTCATTGGCGTTGTTGAACCGGTAGTATTTACAGATGAAAAAATGGAAGAAGCCATCCGAGATTTGGTTTCCATTCCCTACGGTGTTACCGTCTACACAAACGATTTGTGGGACATTCGTTCTTTTGAAGTTCCCAAGAATGTTTTGGACTACAGCGATCTGAAATATCTGACTTTCCTGGAATCCCTGACTATCCCGGAAGGTAATGCTTCCCTCGTTCCTATTCAGTCTCTTGAAAACCTGACCGATCTGTCCATTCAAAATGCTACTATGGACACCGATACCCTACAAGTGATCCTGAGCCGCACAAATATAAAGACACTGACCCTCCGAAACTGCGCCCTTACCTCTCTTAGCGGCTTTGAGGCGCTGACAAACCTTACTTACTTGGATGTCAGTCAGAACATTTTAACGGATATTACTCCCCTTTCCGGTCTGACTGCTTTGGAATTTCTCTCTATTAATAACAGCGCTGTAGTGGACCTAACGGCTTTGCAAAATCTCACCGCCCTGCAGGAGCTGGAGCTGTCCTTTAATTCCATTCAGAATGTGTCCGCCCTCTCCTCTTTAACGGGGCTGAAAAAGCTCAATTTGAGCAACAATCAGATTGCGGATATCCGTCCCATAGGCAAGCTGACAGCCCTGACGAATTTGGATCTGTCTCATAATAAGATCTCCACAGCATCTTATCTTTCCACATGTGTTGCGCTTCAGGAGCTGGTAATTTCCAATAACACCATTTCCAACATCAATTCCTTCTCCGCCCTTGTAAATCTGGAGGAGTTGGATGTCTCCAACAACGCAATCACCAAATTGCCCAGCCTGCCCAAGAACTGCGCGCTAAATACCTTAAACGCTTCCTATAACAAGATCACCAGCATTACCCCCTTGGCAGGTCTTGAAAACTTGAATACCGTTAACTTAGACTACAACCCTAAGCTCTCCAATGTTAAATCTCTGTCCGAGTGTATGAAACTGGTCTCTGTCAGTGTCTACGGCACATCGGTCAAAAATGTAACTGATCTGACA
>JAZOVI010000049.1:0-4633 GCA_045658625.1 Faecousia sp. | reverse complement strand
TGAAGGTCAGAACATCCAGACCGTTCAGAGCAGCAGCGTATGCACCAACATACTTTGCCACCTCGTAGCAGAACTTATCCAGAGCCAGACGGCAGTTCTCATCGCCCTTAGCGGCACCGTCTTCCAGATCACGGAAGTCGGAGGACACACCGGACATAGCCAGCATACCGGACTTCTTGTTCAGCATGTTCAGGCACTCATCAACGCTCATGCCGTACTTGTTGCAGATGAACTGCACAACTGCGGGGTCGATGTCACCGGAGCGGGTACCCATAGGAACACCTGCCAGCGGGGTCAGACCCATGGTGGTATCCTGGCACTTGCCGTCCTTCACAGCGGACATGGAAGAACCGTTGCCCAGATGGCAGTTGACCATCTTGAACTCCTTCTTGCCAACCAGCTCAGCGGTGCGCTTTGCCACATACTTGTGGGAAGTGCCGTGGAAGCCGTAGCGGCGGATGGAATCATTCTCATAGTACTCAGTGGGGATAGCGTAGCGGTAGGATTTGGGGGGCATAGTCATATGGAACGCAGAGTCAAACACAGCGACCTGGGGAGTGCTGGGCATAACTGCCTGGCAAGCCTCGATGCCCATCAGGTTAGCGGGGTTGTGAAGGGGTCCCAGGGGGATGCACTTCTTGATTGCCTTGATAACATCGTCGTTAATGATGCAGGAGTCAAAGAACTCCATACCGCCGTGGAGCACACGGTGGCCGACAGCGTCAATCTCGTCAACGCTCTTGATAACGCCACACTCTGCGTCCTGCAGAATAGCCAGGGTAGCAGCGATAGCTTCGGAGTGGGTGGGCATGGGAATATCGCGGACGATCTTATCGCCGTCGCCTGCCTTGTGGTTCAGGCGGCCGTCGATGCCGATACGCTCACACAGACCCTTGGCGGATACAACGCCGCTGACGGGGTCCATCAGCTGATACTTGAGGCTGGAAGAGCCAGCATTGATGATCAGAATGTTCATTTGGAAACTTCCTCCTAAAATAAATTGATTTTCTTATAATTTGTGGTAATATAAACACATACACGGGTATTATATACCAATTTTAGGAATTACGCAACCCTAAACGTAAATTTTCCGAAAAAAGGAGGGTTTCTTTTGAAAATTACCGGCATTATTTGTGAATATAACCCTCTGCACACCGGCCATAGGTCCCAGCTTGCCCGTATCCGGCAGGATTTTGGAGAAGAAGACGGCATTGTATGCCTGATGAGCGGCAACTTTGTCCAGCGGGGTATGCCCGCCATTTTGGATAAATCCATCCGGGCAGAAGCCGCTGTTCGCAGCGGCGCAGCCCTGGTCTTAGAGCTGCCTGTTACCGCTTCTCTTTCCAGCGCGGAAGGCTTTGCCGCAGAGGGTGTCCGGATTTTATCCCACCTTTGCCATCGTCTGTCCTTTGGCGCAGAAACGCCTGACAAAGATGCCCTCCTATCCATCGCAAAAGCGCTCCTGTCAGAAGATTTCCCTCCTGCCTTGCGGAAATACTTGGAGGTCGGTCTCAGCTTTCCCGCAGCCCGGCAAAAAGCTTTATCCGATATAGGGTTATCCGGAGAGCCGCTTACCTCTCCCAATAACATTTTGGCTGTGGAATACTGTAAGGCTATTCTTTCCCAGGAAAGCGCCCTTATTCCCTGCCCCATTTACCGTCCGGGCAGCTATCACGCAGAGGTAGCCGATATAAATGCCCCCTCCGCCACCTCCCTACGGAATATGCTATACAGCGGCGAGGACATTTCTTCCTATATACCGCGGGAAGCCGTTCCCCTTTTCCAAGATGCTGCCTTACACAGCCTGTCCTTCGGCGAGAGAGCTATTCTTTATAAGCTAAGAACAATGACGGAAGCCGAATTTTCTTCCCTCCCCGGCGGCTCAGAGGGTCTATGGCGGAAGCTGATGCACGCGGCGGAAGAATACGCCACATTAGAGGAAATCGCCACAGCGGTAAAGTCCAAGCGCTACACCCGCACCCGCATTGACCGGATGATTCTCTGCGCTTTTCTGGGTATTACCGAAGAAATGCTTTTATCCCCCGCCCCCTATGTCCGTGTCCTGGCTTTTAACGACCGAGGCAGAGAAATCCTCAAATCCGCCCGGGAAAAATTTGATTTCGTCAACGCCGGAGAGGCTCGCGACGGCAAATACGCCCAGCTGGAAGCCCGGTGTGGCGATTTGTACGGTCTGTTTGCAGAAAAAGGTCCGGAAGCCCCCAACGCAGAAAGCCGCCGTCGTGTACGATATATTCCCTAAAGTCTAAATCACCCCCTTGTCCCATACACTGAGGCAAGGGGTGATTTTTTTTGCGTAAAACAATGCCTATTTTTTACAGCGCCCTGCTGCTGACCGGTGTGAATCTCCTGCTGCGGTTTGTTTCCACCTCTTTTCAGGTCTATGTATCCGGAAAGATTGGCGCGGCAGGGGTTGGCCTTTTACAGCTTGTATTGTCTGTAGGCGCCATGTCCGTTACCGCAGGAATGGCCGGCATCCGCACCACTACTATGTACTTAACTGCCGAGGAATTAGGAAAAAAACGCCCCCAGAATGTCCGCTGGGTGCTTAGAGCCTGTATTCTCTTTTCTATCCTTGCTGCCGGAACGGTGGCTTTCTGTCTTTTTCATTTTGCGCCCCAAATTGCCAAAAACTGGATTGGAGACAGCCGCACCTACGGCGCCCTCCGGCTTTATGCCTGTTTTTTACCTGTTACCTGCCTGTGCGGTGTAATGACCGGCTACTTTACCGCCGCCAATCGGATCGGAACACTGGCGGGTGTAGAAATTGCGGAGCAAGGCTTATCTCTCACCTTCACTATGACCCTGCTGAATCTTTGGGCAGGCGACGATCCGGCAAAGAGTTGCTGCGCCATTATTTTCGGCAGCGGCCTTGGAAACTTTTTGACACTTGCTACCCTTTTTATTCTTCGTCTGCGGCAAAAAGCAGAAGCAGGGCCTCCTATTCCCGTCCGTAACCGATTGCTCCGCTGCGCCGTCCCTTTGGCGCTGGCGGACGATTTGAAAGCCGGCATCTCCACCACCGAAAATCTGATGGTACCCAAACGGCTGGCCCTTTTCCCCGGAGATATGACTCCCCTGGCCTCCTTTGGTATCGTATCGGGAATGGTGTTCCCGGTGCTGATGTTCCCGGCAGCCATTTTGTTTGCTTTGGCAGAACTTCTCATTCCCGAGCTTGCCCGGTGCGATGCCGCAGGCAGCCGCCGTCGCATCCGGTACTTAACCGGCAGAACACTAAAAGTAGCGCTTCTCTACGGACTGCTTTCCGGCGGTCTTTTATACCTTTTGGCAGAGCCTCTCTGCCTTTCCCTCTACGGAAGTCCTCAAGCCGCCCGGCAGCTTCGCCTATATGCCCTGCTTGCCCCTATGCTTTACTGCGACGCTATGACCGATGCCATGACCAAAGGACTGGGACAGCAAACCGCCTGCGTCCGCTATAATATCTGTACCTCTGCAATGGACGTACTCTTTTTATACCTGCTTCTCCCTAAGTTTGGGATGGATGGCTATTTCTGGAGTTTTTTCGTAACCCACCTCATCAATTTCCTCCTGAGTCTGCGTCGTCTTATCAAAATCTCCGGACGGAAAATTCCACCTGCCACACCGCTGCTTTCCTGTCTTTGCGCCATAGCCGCAGCAGGAATTGCCACCTTTGCCCCCAGCATTTTTCTCCGGTGTATAGCATTCCCTATTCTTCTTGGCTGTCTTATGACCCTCTGCGGCATTTTAGGCAAAGCAGATATTCTATGGCTTCGCGGACTGATCGGGAAGCAGCGGCGAAGTTGAAATTTTACAATTTACTTTTCGACAGGATATGTGCTATAATACAAACAACTTCCAAAAAAGGAGAGAAAAGAGATATGATCGGCAATTTATTCCGCGCACTGGATGCGCCTATGACCCCGCCCCCGGCTTATGGCACAGTACATATCCTGATGATTGTTATTGGTATGACACTCTGCATTTCCCTCGCCTGGCTCTGTCGGAAGTTTGACGACAAGAAAAACAAAATTCTGCTTCTAAGCTTCTCCGGTGTTCTGATTGCCAGCGAAATCTTCAAGCAGCTTTTCCTGTATTTTGTAATCTGCAACAATTCCATCTGCTGGGGCGAATTCCCCTTCCAGATGTGCAGCCTGCCTATGTACCTTTGCCCCATTGCTGTCCTCAGCAAAAATAAGCGGATTCAGAAAATGTGCTACGGCTATATGATGTGCTTTAATCTGCTGGGCGGTTTTGCCGGCGTTTTCGAGCCATCCGGTGTTTTTCACGATCAGGTTGCCCTGACCGTCCACGCCGTCGCCTGGCACTACTCCCTTGTTTTCCTCAGCTTCTACCTGATTTTTTCCCACCGCAGCGGCACCACAATGGATGATTACAAAGATATTGTAAAGCTCTTTGTTGCCACCTGCTTTATTGCCTTTGTTATCAACACCCTCATTGGCATCACCGTCGGCGCAGAGGTCAATATGTTCTTCGTAGGCCCCAATCCCGCGCCCATTATCGTGTTTAACACCATTTCTGCCAAGTTCGGCTGGGCGGCAAGTACCGCTATCTACATCCCCATCTGCTGTATCGCCGCAGGTCTCATCTTCAGCCTTGGCAAAATCCGCAGCAA
>JAZOVI010000048.1:0-10217 GCA_045658625.1 Faecousia sp. | reverse complement strand
CACCGTTGCTTTCCGCCATTGCCTCATCTTCCTTAAGCATTTGTTGGTCGTCCAGCTTACCCTTTTGCTCCCGTTTACGCCGTTTGTCAATGGTTCTGACCTGCTCCAATAAAATCACAGAATCCTTGCTGAGACCAACGCTGCCGCCTGCAATATTGATATGGGTAGGAAGCCTTGCTTTGCCTGTCTGGCTTGTGATCGCCGCTGCAATTACGGTAGGAGAATACTTGTTGCCTGTATCGTTTTGCACAATAAGAACGGGCCTTGTTCCGCCTTGCTCACTGCCCACAACAGGAGAAAGATCTGCATAGAATATATCGCCGCGTCTGACCGTACTTTCCATTATTTTCACACTCCGGAGAAATCATTGCCAACGCTACCGTTAATGTCCATATGTAACGCGGCTAAACATATTCTCCCACGCACAAAAGGAAAATATACGGTAGCATCTGTGATTTATCCTATGCAAGAAACGACAAGTGGTTACAATATAAGGAAATCCTTCACGATTATAGACAATATTCGTCTTCCTTCCCAAAGAATTTCAGCGCGTACAGGCATATCCTCTGCATCCAGCCAAATATCTAGGTGAAGCGCGCTGTCGTTGTAGCTGTCATCAATCTGTAAATAGGTTGTTCCATCCGCGGATGCGCAGGAAGCTATGTAACCGCTTCGCAAAGTTTTTAGGAAAAGCCAGGGCGCTGTAATGGGCGTAACCTGTCCATCCGCGATCGTTGCAAATGTCAAAGCCGTGCCATCGAACGTAAGATGACCGCCGGTTTCGGCCACAGTTCCGGTGATACCTGAAATACTTTCCGGCGCTGTAACAGAAAATGCAAGATTTCCCTGCTGATCCCCCTTGCAGCTCATCGAAAACTGATACATTACATCGCCATAGTCTGCTGTTATCTCCGCAAGGAAAGAACAGCCATTCCCAGCAAGAAGTTTTTGCCTTAGACTTAATGCCTTTCCAATTTGCTCCTCACCCATTTGGCATCCGCAAAATACACTGATTGCCAGAATCAAGCAAAGCAATCGTTTCATAATTCTTCCTCCCAAATTCATATGTCTCGGTAACATTTTTATTCAAAAAATTGTGCACATATACGTTAATAAATACTTGCCTTTTGAAAATTTATGTGATATCCTTAAAAAAGATATGTAAAAGCATTGACTGGGTTGTCTTTTGCTGGTTTGCGTGATTACAGAGAGAGCGGGATGGTGGGAACCGCTTACATGCAGCAACGGGCTTTCCCCCACGAGCTGTGCGCCTGAACTTTCAGTAGGGTGTATCGGGTGATTCCGTTATCAATCTCAGGTGTTTTGCACCGATGAGTAGCGCCGTACGGCGAATTGCGGGTGGTACCGCGGAGGTTAACCTTCGTCCCGAACTGGGATGAAGGTGTTTTTTATTATTTGGAAGGAGAAATACTATGAAACAACAGTTAGAGCAGATCCGCTTACAGGCGATCGCCGCACTGAACGAGGCAGACTCCCCTGCTGCCCTGGAGGATCTTCGCGTCAAATATCTTGGCAAGAAAGGTGAACTCACTGCCGTTTTGAAGCTAATGGGCAAGCTGACACCTGAGGAACGACCTGTTATGGGTCAAATCGCCAATGCTGTCCGCAATGAGATCGAAACCACTCTGGAAGCAAGAAAAGCCGCTGTAAACGCAGCCGTTCTTGAGAAAAGACTCCAGGAGGAAAGCTTGGATGTTACCATTCCCGGCACGCCTGTGATTATGGGCAAGGAACATCCTATGAACCAGGTTCTGCAAGAAATCAAGGATCTGTTTGTCAGCCGTGGCTATACGATCATTGACGGACCCGAGATTGAACTGGCAGAGTATAACTTCACTCGCCTAAACACCGAGGAGGGTCACCCTGCTCGTGACCGTTCCGATACATTCTACTTTAACGACGACGATACCCTTCTGCTCCGCACCCAGACCAGCCCTATGCAGATCCGTGCAATGGAAAACGCAAAGCCCCCTATCTGCATTCTGGCGCCCGGTCGTGTATACCGTAAAGACGAAGCAGACGCAACCCACTCCCCTATGTTCCACCAGATCGAGGGTCTTGTGATTGATGAACATATCACAATGGGCAACCTGAAAGCTGCGCTGATCACCCTGATGAGAAGCCTGTACGGTGAAGATGCCCAGATGCGCTTCCGCCCCCACCACTTCCCCTTTACCGAGCCCAGCTGCGAAATGGACATGCAGTGCCACAAGTGCCACGGAACCGGCGAGGTAGACGGTCAGGTATGTTCCACCTGCCACGGCGAAGGTTGGATTGAGCTTTTGGGCGCCGGTATGGTTCACCCCAAGGTTTTGGAAGGCTGCGGCATTGACCCTGCAAAGTACTCCGGCTTCGCCTTTGGTATGGGTCTTGAGAGAATGGCTATGGGCCGCAGAAAGATCAACGACCTGCGCCTTATTTTCGATAACGACGTTCGTTTCCTGAACCAGTTCTAAGGAGGTGCGATTATGAAGATTAACAGAAAATGGATCAACGAAGAATTTGTTGACTTATCTCATATTTCCGATAAAGAGTATGTGGATACCCTGACCGTTTTCGGTCAAAAGGTTGAAACTTACGAACGACTGGACAGCCAGATTCGCAACGTGGTTGTGGGTAAGGTTCTGTCCATTGTTCGCCACGAAAATTCTGACCATATGTGGGTCTGTCAAGTCGATGTGGGCAAGGAAGAACCTGTACAAATCGTTACCGGTGCGCAAAATGTAAAGGAAGGCGATCTTGTTCCCGCCGCTCTGCATAATTCCTATCTGCCCGGTGGCATCCACATCACAAAGGGCAAGCTCCGTGGCGAGGTATCCTGCGGTATGCTCTGCTCCCTGAAAGAATTGGATCTTACCATTGGCGATTTCCCCTATGCCATTGAAGATGGTATTTGGATCATTGAAGAAGATTGCAAACCCGGCGATGATATCAACACTGTCATTGGCAACGACGATACGGTTGTAGATTTTGAGATCACCAACAACCGTCCCGACTGCTACTCCATTATTGGTCTTGCCCGGGAATCCGCAGCCGCATTCGGCCTGCCCATGAAGCACCATACCCCGGTTGTTAAGGGCAGTGATGCCGGTTCTATGTATGAGATGCTGGATATTGAGGTGCCCGCAGAAAATCTGTGCAACCGTTATACAGCCCGTATGGTAACCAATGTTAAGATCGGTCCTTCCCCCAAGTGGATGCGTCAGCGTCTACGCGCCAACGGCGTTCGCCCTATCAATAACATTGTAGATATCACCAACTATATTATGCTGGAGTACGGTCAGCCGATGCACGCCTTCGACTACCGCTATGTAAATTCCGGTAAGATTATCGTTCGTGAAGCAGAGGAAGGCGAATCCCTGACTACCCTGGACGGCAATGTACGTCCTCTGACCGCCGGTATGCTGGTCATTGCTGACGAAAACCGTCCCATTGGTCTTGCTGGCATTATGGGCGGCGAGAACTCCGAGATTGTTGACGATACCGTTACGGTCGTATTTGAGTCTGCTAACTTTGACGGTACTTCCATCCGCAAGACTGCTCTGGCGCTTGGTATGCGTACTGATGCTTCCGGCAAGTTTGAAAAGAACATTGATCCTATGATGACCGTTCCCGCCGTAGAGCGCGCCTGCGAGCTTGTAGAGCTTCTTGGCTGCGGCGATGTGATGGACGGAATGGTTGATATCATTAACTATGTTCCCGCTCCCAAGACCGTCAAGCTTGAGCCTGAGAAGATCAATGCGCTGCTTGGCACAGACATCTCCCGGGAGGATATGGTAAAATACCTTGCCCTGCTGGAAGTTCCTGTAGAGGACGACGAAATTCAGGTTCCCTCCTGGCGTCCTGACCTTAACCTGATGGCTGACGTTGCCGAGGAGGTTGGCCGTTCCTTCGGTTATAATGAAATTCCCACCACTGCGCTCAAGATGGCGGCAAAGGGCGGCTATTCTCCTAAAATGCTGTTTGAAAGCGCCTGTGGCAACGCCTGCCGCGCTCTGGGATACAACGAAATCATCACCTATTCCTTTGTATCCCCTGAGATTTTTGATCGCATCCGGCTTCCCGAGGATAGTGCTCTGCGTAATCCTATGCGCATTCAGAATCCCCTGGGCGAAGACACCTCCGTAATGCGTACCACAGCCCTCCCCTCTATGCTGGATATTCTCTCCCGGAATATGGCATACCGCAATAAGGACGTTAAGCTTTATGAGCTTGCCAAGATCTATCTCCCTGTAGAAGGTCAGCTCCAGCCTAAGGAACCCAAAATCCTTGTGCTCGGCACCTACGGGCAGAATGCAGATTTCTTCTCTGTAAAGGGTGAGTTGGAAGGCATTTTCTCCGCATTGCGTATCAAAAAGGCCTCCTATGCCGCTGTTAAAGATAACCCCAGCTATCACCCCGGTCGCTGCGCTTCTGTAACCATTGACGGCGTACATGTTGGCTATATCGGTCAAATCCATCCCTTGGTTGCAGAAAATTACGATATGGACTGCCCGGTTTACTGCGCTGAAATTGATATGGATACCTTTATGAATCTTCAGTTGCCTGAACCTACCTACACCCCCCTGCCGAAATTCCCCACAGTTACAAGAGACTTGGCTATCGTTTGCGATGAAGACATCACCGTTGCCCAGGCTGAAACTGTGATGGAAAAAGCAGCAGGCAAGCTGTTGCGGGATATCACACTCTTTGATATTTACAGGGGCGCAAACATCTCTGAAGGCAAAAAGAGTATGGCGTTCTCCCTCTCTCTTCGTGCTGATGACCGAACTCTCACAGATTCCGATTCTGAAAAGGTTATTGCCAGTGTTCTTGATGCTTTGCAGAAGGAACTAGGTGCAACCCTTCGATAATTTCAAAATATTTTTCGTTTAGCCCTTTACACCCCGCTGAAAATAAGATATAATAACGAAAAAGACACTCAAGGAGGTCTGCGTCTTGACGGAACATACAATTAAATTTACTGTCCCCAGTGATGATAAGGAAAATATGCGTTTGATCCTCCAATGCGTTTTTGACGCCTTGAGCGAAAAGGGTTACAATCCGATCAATCAGATCGTGGGTTATCTTCTCACGGAAGATCCTACCTATATCACCAATTACCAGAATGCCCGCAGCTTGATCTGTAAGATTGATCGGGACGAGCTTCTTCGTACCTTGGTGCAGAGCTATCTGTCTGATAAGTCCTGATTTCAAGGGAGGCTTTTGCCACCGCAGAAGCCTCCTCCCAATTTTAAGGAGGTTTTTATGTCTGAAGAGAAGAATATCTTGACCTATAAGGGTCATCCCCTTATGCGGAAGGATAATATGATTTACTACGGCTCTATGGCGGATTCTCACATTGTTATGCTCCAGATTTTGGAGACAGAAAATGTGGGCGGTGAAGAAATTGCAAAGCGTGTATCCGTCCAGCTTCAACTAACAGATCCTGCTGTAAAGCCAAGAGACCGCGTTGTTAAAAAGGGTGAAAAAGCCGGTCTGTTTACAGCTCTTGATTTTGGCTGTGTTTGGCTGGAAAGAGCCCTTGCAGGAAAGTAAGATTATTTGCGCCAGCTATGCAAAGCTGGCGCAAAAATTTAATGTTACCACTTGCATTTCATTCCCCCAGTGGTATAATAATATAAAACATCTAAGGAGGTTTGCTTTATGGCAGAAAATAATATGCCTGAAAAGAAAAAATCGTTTGAACGATACATCATCCCAATTGGCTTGGGACTTATTTTGGTGCTGTTGATTGCCTGCCTTGTTGTTGGCTGTAACGGTGGTTTTGATAAATTATTCGGACCTCTTGTACCTCCCACCTCTCAACCCACCCAAGAAACCACAGAACCTACCGATCCGCCCACAGAACCTCCCACCGTCCCTCAGGCAGAAGTGGAAGCAGAAGCAGAAAAGCTTATTCAGGATGCTGATCTGCTAGCTGCCGGCTATAATTACGACAAAGCGATTTCTCTCCTTGAAAATTTTGAACACAAGGACAGAGTACCCGCTGTGGCAGACAAGATCGCCCAGTACCAGGCAGATAAGGCAAACTGCAGCCGTTATACTCGGATGGACACCATCACCCATATTTTCTTCCACTCCCTGATCGTGGATACTGACCGCGCTTTTGGCAATCTTGGTGATTATCCGCCCGAACAGCATAGAGGCGACCCCGCTGGCTACAACCAGTGGATGACCACTGTGGACGAGTTCAAATTCATTTTGGAATCTATGTATGAGCGGGGCTTTGTTCTGGTTACTCCCTACCAGGTTGCCAAGGAAGTCATTGACGAGAACGGAAATGCGAAATTTGTAGAAGGCGACATCTACCTGCCTGAAGGCAAGAAACCCTTTATTATGAGTCAGGATGATGTTAACTACTATGGCTATATGATTGCCGACTCGAACGCCGGTGTTAACTACAACCCTGTATATGCATCCAAACGCGGCGACGGCTTTGCCCATAAAATCATCATCGGTGAAGACGGAAAACCCACCTGCGAGTATATGGACAGAAATGGCAATATCCTCGTAGGCGAATACGACCTCGTTCCGATTTTGGAAGCCTTTATTCAGGAACATCCTGATTTTGCCTACCAGGGCGCGCGGGCTGTTCTTGCTGTAACCGGTTATGAAGGTGTATTCGGCTACCGAACCAAGCCCACCTACGAACCCAATATGGGCGCTGAAGCCTATGCAAAGGAAGTTGCCGATGCAAAGGCTGTAACCCAGTGCCTGAAAGACAACGGTTGGATTATCGCCAGCCACTCTTACGGTCATCCGGCCTATGGCGATCTGACTCCCGAACGTGTCGAATCTGATTCCACCAAATGGGAAAATACTGTAGAGACAGTTGTTGGCCCTTGCGATATCATTATTTACCCCCATGGCTCTGATATTGCAGGCAACGAACAATATACCTTTGATAATGAAAAGTTCAAGATCCTCTATGAAGATGGTTATCGCTATTTCTTCAACGTAAACAGCAGCGATTACTGGGTACAGATGGGCGAGAATTACTACCGCGGTGGTCGGCGAAATGTTGACGGCTACCGGATGTGGTATCATCCCTACAAGCTGGACGATCTGATGGGAACAAAAATCATTCAGTATTACGAAAAGGACGCAGACGGCAACAAGGTACTTGTTGAGAAGAAAGTGAGCGAAGCTTTCGATTCCGCCCGTCCCTGTCCGGTGCCTCAGGTTTAATAGAATCTACTGCCCACGGAATTCCGTGGGCAGTTTTATATTTTTCCACCTTTTGCACATAATAGAAGATACAGAAAGGTGGTAATCATGGCAACACAAAAAAGAGGAAAACAAAGCTTTGTTCCGGAAGTCCAGCCGGTAATTACAGCCTGGGCAAATGTAGCCGGCAAAAAGGAATCCGAAGGTCCCCTGGGAAACACATTCGATGTAACGAGCAATGACTCGTATTTCGGCCAACAAACCTGGGAACAAGCTGAAAAGCATATGCAGCAACTGGCGCTGCAAACATTATGCGAAAAAGCAAGAATCACGCAAAATGAATTGGAGTTAGTTTTCTCTGGCGATCTGCTAAACCAGTGTATTGGCTCATCCTTTACACTTAGAAACACAAACATTCCCCATTTAGGCCTTTACGGCGCTTGCTCCACAATGGCAGAAAGTCTGCTCTTGGCAGCAATGACCGTTGGCGGTGGCTACTTTGATAAGGTTGCTGCCATGACGTCCTCTCATTTTGCTTCCTCGGAGCGTCAGTACCGTTTTCCATTGGGTTACGGCGGACAGCGAACGCCAACCGCGCAGTGGACAGTAACTGGCGCAGGCGCCGCCCTGGTTTGTAGTGACGGCAAAGGGCCGAAAATAACCGGCTGCACCATCGGTACTGTTACCGACCTGGGTATCAAGGATGCAAATAATATGGGCGCGGCAATGGCGCCTGCTGCCCTTGCCACAATCAAAGCCCATTTTGAGGATTTCAAAACAGCTCCTGAAGATTTTGACCTAATTGTAACCGGCGACCTGGGACAGGTGGGCAAAGAAACCCTACTGAATCTGGCGCAAATGGAGGGAATTGGCCTTGGCGGGAAGATAACGGATTGCGGTTGTCTAGTATTCGATAATCTGAAACAAGATGTCCACGCAGGCGGCTCCGGCTGTGGATGCAGCGCCATCACTCTTTGTGGCGAACTATTAAACAAACTCTCCAGCCGCAAGCTGAAAAAAATCTTATTCTGCGGTACCGGAGCGCTTCTCTCCCCTACCTCAACCCAGCAAAATCTTCCCATTCCCGGCGTATGCCACGCAGTATGTATCGAGGGGTGCTGATATGGATTATTTGAAAGCTTTTATTATCGGTGGACTTTTTTGTGTAGTCGGACAAATCCTCATTGATAAAACGAAACTCACACCGGCGAGAATCCTTGTTGCCTATGTGGTCATTGGAGTATTCTTAGGCGCAATCGGCATATATGGCCCACTTGTAGAATTTGCCGGCGCAGGCGCAAGTGTGCCGCTCACCGGATTTGGCTATTTACTTTCTAAAGGCGTTAAAGAAGCTGTGGATGAGAGCGGTTTTATTGGTATTTTCACCGGTGGACTTAAATCTACAGCCGGTGGCATTGCCGCAGCAATCTTTGCAGGTCTTATTGCAAGCCTTCTGTTCAAAGCAAAGGATAAATCCTAAAATTCAGGGCATAGTAATACCGCGGCAAGGCCGTACTAAATTACGGAGGAATCATCTTATGGAAAACCAGAATAGAAATCAGAATCAGAATAACAACCAAAACCAGAACAACCGCAACAGCAATCAGAACAACAACCAGAATCAGAATCGTAACCAGAACAACCAAAACAACCGCTAAAATGATCCGCCGAATGGTTAACCATTCGGCGGAAAAATTTAATTTACATCAATCGCACAGTTAATACGGAGGAAATAGAGCACAGACCGTTTGATCGGTAATTGATAGATCTTAGAAAGGGCATCTGCATAAGCAGTAATTTGTCGCCGATACCCTTCTGCAACGGCAGAAACAGTCTCCTCAGTTACAAGGTCAGTCTTAAAGTCAATAACTGTAATGCCGTCATCCTCCAATATAGCGCAGTCCACAACGCCCTGTAAAAGTACATTATCCTCGCAAAGCCCCTCTTCAAACTGAGCAGCAGGTACAAGAATGGAGAATTTGAATTCCTTCAGCACTCTACTGCTGGCGCATAATTGCTGTCCCAGGGGCGAATGAAGGAAAGCATATATACCGTTACGGTCAATGAGAGTAAGCTCATCATCGGTCAACCGACCGGATATATGCAAATCATCCAAAGCAGCCTCCAGCTCTTTCATTGTCGGCGCGCAAGTAAGGCTGAGAAACTGTAGCGCTTTATGAGTTGCAGTACCCGCAGCAAGGCTATCCTGACCTTTTTGGACAAAAGACGGCTTGCGCCAGGGGCGGACTTTCCTCTGCTGGACGGTATCCTCCTCCACCTCATGATCTTTGTCTCTTCCCTTCAGCTGGGTTGCCGTCTGCTTAGAGGGGAAAGAAGTTGCTTTTTCATAAGGATATGCATAAGAAAGTGCTTCTTTGTATTTCAGGTAAGCATTGTGAGCAGAGCCTTTCGGCATTTCCTCTTGCTCTATCGCACCTGTCCCATTACACAAGACATCACCGATTACGGATATCTTCCAAGCAGGCATTGTCGTCGTCAACGCCAAGGGTCTGTCCCCTATGGCGAATAATTCCCCTGCTTCTATTCTTTGGATTGCAGTCTGCAAAACCCAATCACCCATTGAAGAAGCCTCACTAGCCAATAACCTATTTCCGGCAAAATCAACCCGGCGGGCGCATTTTTGGACCGTATTCTCTAAATAGCGAGATGCATAGGTCATAATTAAACGATCCTTTGCTCTTGTCATCGCGACATACAGCACACGCAGTTCTTCGGAAAGGCTATCTGAACTTTTTTTAAGCATAATGGCTCGCTTTGCGATTGTAGGATACCTTATCCGCATTGCCGGATCCACATACGTAACACCAAGCCCCAAATTCTTATCGCAAAGAACCTGCTCCTTCAGATCTTCTCGGTTGAAGCCCTTGGAAAGTCCGCAAAGGAATACAACGGGATACTCAAGGCCTTTGGATTTGTGGATGCTTAAAATGGTTACCATGCCCTCCGTCCGGTTATTGGAGGATGCCGGCAAACCACGCTGCGCCAATCCTTCAAAATACGCCAAG
>JAZOVI010000047.1:0-8414 GCA_045658625.1 Faecousia sp. | reverse complement strand
TGGTAGTTAAATGGAATACAGCCCTTGGCAAACAGATCAAACGGAATCTCTGACAGCAGCATACCGATTCCCAAACGGATCAGATACTTCTTTTTGCTGCGGGTATGCAGGAATCCCTCGCAGAGCAGAAAGCAAAAAATAGGGAACGCCAATCTGCCGATAACCCGAAGTTCTGTATAGAAACCAGGGACTAAATTTAAGTATCCGATATGATCCAAAAGCATCAAAAGGCAGGCCAGGGCCTTTAAATGTTCCTGGGTGAGGAATTTTCCTTTCATTGTTTGCGCTTCTTTTAAAAAACTATTGGGATTATACCATAAAAATCCGTTTTTGCCTATTGTTTTTGGTTAAAAAAGTATTTTTTGGATAAGAAAGAAAAAGTTGTTGCAAAATACGGATAGGCGTGTTATAATACGGCGTGTGTCCGCCGCTGGGCACGCTACATTGGGATGTCGCCAAGCGGTAAGGCACCAGACTTTGACTCTGGCATTCGTAGGTTCAAATCCTGCCATCCCAGCCACAAGCTGAGAAGATGCCAAAGAGTCTTCTCAGTTATGACCCGCTAGCTCAGTTGGCAGAGCAATTGCCTTTTAAGCAATGGGTCTGGAGTTCGAATCTCCAGCGGATCACCAAAAAGAGCAGACGCCATTCGGTGTCTGCTCTTTTTGCATCCGCGGAGATTCGAAAATAAGTTCCAACAGTCGGGGGGACTGTTGGCGGCGAGGGCTCGACCGAGCCGAACCTTAATTTTATCCCGCAAGGTGCGGGATAAAATGCAAACGAATCTCCGGCGGCCACGAGCCCAAGCGCTACCGTATTTAGATGTCTTTCCGTTTATTTATAAGTGCAATAATCAGCCGATGGGTGAAGATTAGAGCAACAACGAGAATGATATTTCTTGCCCAGCCGAAAACAGCATTAAAATAAATGAAATACCGAGGAAAAACTACTGAGTTCGCAGCTTTCTGCGCCACAACCATAGAAATACCTCTGGTGATCAGGTCAGCGGCCCAACAAATGCCGGCACCAATCAGTTCTTTTCGAAGAACAACCGGATGGGCTTTTTTAATACGCAATGCTGTCAGAACGGTAAGTGTAGCATAAACCGCCAACAAACACCAGGCAACAATTAAGTGTGCTGTCATTTCACCGGAGGAATATATAAGCGGGATAAAAGCATAGTGCCAGCCTATACCGGTAGCAAAACGCAGATAAATGTCAATAAACAGGTAGATGACCCACGCGCACCAAAGCCCTGCATTCCTTCGCACACGCAGACAAATGATGCCACAGGCAACAAAGGGTGCTGATAGAATAAGTCCGGACAGAATGTCTCCCAATAACGCAATTAGTAGCCACAATGCCACAGAAAAGCACAGTAAAACAATGCCAACGGTTTTTTGGGTGTGGCTTACGCCGGGATGCTCTGTATAAATGCGCTTTGGCTCTAAAACGGGGGGCTGCTCGGTTTGCGTTCTGTCGAGAATAAGCTCGTCTAAAGAAACGGCGAAAAATTCGCTCATTTTCACCAGCTTATCCAATTCCGGCACAGATGCGTCAGTTTCCCACTTGGAAATTGACTGTCGGGACACCTCCAGCGCATCTGCCAAATCGCCCTGGGACAGATTTCTTTCATTGCGGAGTTTATAGATTTTCTCTCCTAAGCTCATAGCCATACCTCCTTGCGGTTTTGACAGCAGCATAGCACTTTGGATTACAAAAGTCCACCAAGTCGGCTTGGAAATTTAGCAACTGACAGTTGCACATAGCGCAGATGCGCGTCAGTTATCAAAACTTGTATCATCCGCACAGGGGATTTTATAGGAGGGATAAGCATCGCTGTACACTTCCCGGTAGAATGCGGCGGTGGCAGCTTGTTTATAGGGGTTCAGCCACAAATTGCCGATACCGAAGGTCAGGGCGGCTAAAATGTCCCAGCCGATGAAGCTGAATTCCAGACAGAAAAGACGCCAGCGGTTGCCATACATAATTTCTTTGGAACGATTGAGCGCTTCGCTGGCCGTCAGCTCCGGGTTTTCCGCAAGGATGTACCGGGACATTGCGTAATTATAGCCTGCGATGATGCCGGGAATAATCAGCAGAAGCGACCATAAAAATACAAGAAGTGCTTGCAATGCGCCTGTAGCCGCTGCGGTTTTCCAATGGGAGAAATAGGCAAACAGGGTGCCGATTTCCGGCTCTTTTTGCCGATCCACAAGGTCGAGATTAAACCTGGAATAACCTACACCGACGATGCTTCCTAAAATGAAGAAAACAACAGCCGTTGCAAGGGCGATGAGAAGGATGTAAACGGCACTGCCAATCAAAAAACCGTTCAGCTTGCTGTGAAAGCCGCTGCTGGTTCCATAGACGACTTGTCCGGCAAATTCTATGTTTACATCCGCGCCGGAAGTATCAAAATTCACATTAAACTCCGGTCCGCCAGCGGAGACAGCGCCCAAAAGGGAGGCGATCAGGCAGGCGATAACGGCGATTTTCCATCTGCCGTTAAGGGCGTTTCTTGCAATAAGCCTAAAATCAGCTGCAAATTTCATGATCGTTCCTCCAATCTTTATTTGAAGCAAATTTTCAAAATGCCTGCAGCAATGGCGATGATCACCAAAGGAATCAGCAGCAAAAGACCACCTGCGAAGATAAGACAGAGAACCAGGACAGGAAATGCCAGCCCCAGCAGCACGCCGGCAATAAGCTTGGCTGCGCCCCAGGTCAGCTTCAGCATAAGACCGATGACCTTTACCGCCAGATAAACGAAAATAACAGTAGCAAGAATTTCAAACATATTGCCGTTCCTCCTTTTATAGCTTTTTGTGTTCTTACACCGCTTCTATTATATCATATTCTATTGGCAAACACAATACAAGGGGCAAGGTGCGGTGAGGTTTTTCTTGCCCTTTATCGTTCGCTCTGCTATAATAAAGCCATCCCTTTATTGAAAGGAGAGAAAACAAATGAAGAAGTTTTCTGTGAAATTATTGGCGCTTTTGTGTGTGATGGTCTTTTTCCTGCAGGGCTGTTCCTATGGGGATTTATCCGCTCTGTTGGGAAGCGGATCGCTGACAGAGAAAGAACTTTCCGCGGAGGATATCTACTATAGGTATGCCGGTTCTGTGGTGGAGGTTACCGCAGAGGCAGAGGGCGCAACCTTTACAGGTACAGGTTTTTTCTGCGACAAAGAAGGAACGGTAATTACCAACTACCACGTGATTGAGACTTGCGCGGATGCCTATATTACTTTGCTTGACGGTACGACCTATGATGTAAAGCAGGTGAAGGCCTATAGTGTGGAAAAGGACATTGCCGTTCTCACTACAGACTGCCCCAATACCGTTCCGCTGAATTTTCGGACCAATAGTGTGCTGACAGGTGAAAAGGTATATGCCATCGGTAGCGCTCTGGGTCTGACCAGCACCTTGTCCGAGGGTATCGTTTCCTGTGCCTTGCGCCAGTTTTATGATGATGTTTATATCCAGACCACTGCGCCTATTTCTCCCGGCAACAGCGGCGGTCCTTTGTTCGATAAATACGGCAATGTAATTGGTATCAATACAATGCAAATGGCAGACGGACAGAATTTGAATTTTGCCATTCCTGTAGGGGAAGCGCTGGCACTGAGCACCGATTCTCCCACGACGCTGAAGGATCTGTTTACAAGAGAGGCTAAAGGACTTGGCAGAGTGCAGAGCCTCAGCAACTGGAGCATTCAGTATATAAGCGAGGACGAGAGCGAAAGCGGAGAGGAGCAGTATATACTGCGCTTCCAGCTTCGGGATCGGGCAAACGAAATTGTGTGTACCGATGGCAGTGTGGATATCGAAATCGTCAACGAGCTTGGTGTAACGGTTTACAAAAAGACTCTGATCTTTACGAAAGACAATGTCGTTACCGTGTCTAATCGGCTGGGCGACTTTGAATTCATGGGGGTTTCCTTTGACTTTTCCGATATTACTCCTGATGATGCCTACAATGGAATGCTTAACTTTACCGTTCGGGGCCTGGATTATAGCTTTGCTCCCTGCGCAATTTACATAGACTATCTGCCTGTGGAATATTAAAACAGAAGGACCGGTGCAACTGCACCGGTCTTTTTAATGACAAATGGCGAAAATATCCCCACTTTTTCCTATTTCCCCCTTGTAAATTCTGATTTTTTGGCGTATACTCTTATTTATCTATGTATTAAAGCGAGGAAATGACTATGCAGTTAATTTCTGTACGGGAGCTGTTCAAGAACACAGACAGCTACATCGGCAAAGAAATCTCCGTGGGCGGCTGGGTGCGCTCTATTCGTGGCAGTAAGCAGTTTGGCTTTATTGTCCTCAACGACGGCACTTATTTTAACCCTGTTCAGGTGGTCTATCACGACACGATGGAAATTTTCCAGCAGATCAATAAGACAAATGTTGGCGCTGCGCTGATCGTTAAGGGTACGCTGGTGGCTACCCCGGATGCAAAGCAGCCCTTTGAAATTCAGGCAACTGAGGTTACCGTAGAAGGTCCTTCCACCTCCGACTATCCGCTGCAGAAGAAGCGGCACACTCTGGAGTTTTTGCGGACAATGACCCATCTGCGTCCCAGAACCAATACCTTCCAGGCGGTCTTCCGTGTCCGCAGCCTGATCGCTTTCGCTATTCACCAGTTCTTCCGTGAGCGGGATTTCGTGTATGTTCATACACCGCTGATCACCGGCTCCGACTGTGAGGGCGCAGGCGAAATGTTCCAGGTAACTACCCTGGACCTGAACAACATTCCTCTGACCGAGGATGGCAAGGTGGATTTCACTCAGGATTTCTTCGACAAGCCCACCAACCTGACCGTTTCCGGTCAGCTCAACGGTGAGACCTTTGCGATGGCTTTCCGCAATATCTACACCTTTGGTCCTACTTTCCGTGCAGAGAATTCCAACACCACCCGCCACGCAGCGGAGTTCTGGATGATTGAGCCGGAAATCGCCTTTGCAGACCTGTCTGACGATATGCGTCTTGCGGAGGATATGATCAAGTATATTATCCGCTATGTACTGGACAATGCCCCCGAGGAAATGGCATTCTTCAACCAGTTTGTAGACCAGGGTCTGCTGGAGCGGCTCAACAATGTGGTGTCCAACGATTTCGGCCACATCACCTACACCGATGCCATTGCTCTGCTGGAGAAGCATAATGACCGTTTTGCCTTCCCTGTCCACTGGGGCAGCGATCTGCAGACCGAGCACGAGCGCTTCCTGACGGAAGAGGTCTTTAAGAAGCCTGTATTCGTTACCGATTATCCCAAGGAAATCAAGGCTTTCTATATGAAGCTGAACCCCGACGGAAAGACTGTAGCAGCCATGGACTGCCTGGTGCCCGGTATCGGCGAGATCATCGGCGGCTCTCAGCGTGAGGACGATTACGAGCTGCTGAAGAACCGCATTGAGGAGCTGGGTATGAATCCTGAGGATTACGGCTTCTATATGGATCTGCGGAAATATGGCTCTGCCCGCCACGCTGGCTTCGGCTTGGGCTTCGAGCGTTGCGTTATGTACCTGACCGGCATGGGCAACATCCGTGATGTTCTGCCTTTCCCCAGAACGGTCAATAACTGCGAACTTTAATAAAAAGTGCGTCTGCATTGCAGACGCACTTTTTTGTGCTACAGATTGCATATTGAGAAGTTCTGTGGTAAAATAACAAAAAAGCTAAGAGAGAAGGACATCCTATGGGTGAGGAACAAAAGGTTAAGGAAATAATGCGGCCCACATGGCCGGTTTTTTTGATGCTTTGGGCAGCAGGCGCTGTGCCGGAGCTTATTTTGCATTTTTATTCCACAAAGGGCGGCACAACATTGTGGAACTGCGGCGTGTATTTCCCTGTGCTGATTGCCTTGGTGCCGGCATTTTTGCTGTTTGGCTTTGCTTGGTTTGTGGGCAACCGGAAGGTAAGCTATGGTGTTTTTGTGGGCTATAGCTTCCTGTATGCCGCATTTTGTGGCGCGCAGATCGTATATTACCGCATTTTTAACAGCTTTTTCTCCGCAACATCTATGCTCCAGGGCGGTGAGGCTTTCCAGTTTACGGACAGTATCTTTGCCGGTATTTTGGGAACGCTGCCTGTTTTGGTGCTGACCTTAGCAACGGCGGTTTGTGTTACGGTATTTTGCTGGAAAATGTTTGCGCCTTCCAAAGAAAAGTGGTATTGGGGCTTTTTGCCGGTGGCGTTGGCACTGGTGGTGCAGGTAGGCGCGGTGCTGGCACTGCCGCTGTTTGACGGCACAGGCAGTATGAGCGCTTATGACCTGTATCACAATGTAACGGATAAGTACCTGAGTGTCAACAAACTGGGTTTTGCTACCAGCTTCCGGCTGGAAATGACCTATGTGATTACTGGCAAGCAGCCGGATGGCGATATTGTGATTATCACACCGCCACCGACAGATCCGGCACCTACGGATCCTCCCGGAGATAACACCGAGCCTACAAAGCCTGTGGAATATAACAAGCTGGATATTGATTTTGAAAAGTTGATTTCCCAGAGCAATGATAAGACGGTAAAAGAGCTTCACCAGTATTTCAGCGTCCAAAGCGCCTCACAGAAGAACGACTACACCGGCATATTTGAAGGCTGCAATCTGATTCTTATTACAGCAGAAGCTTTCAGCGATAAGATTATTGACCCGGAGCGGACACCTACCCTTTATAAAATGATGACTGAGGGTATGTATCTGTCCAATTACTATGTGCCTTACTGGGATGTATCCACCTGCGACGGCGAATACGCTTTCCTTACCGGCACACTCCCTAAGAAAAATGCAATCTCTTTCCAAAAAACCATTGGCAATTCTATGCCCTTGACGATCAGCCAGCAGCTGATTAAGGAGGGCTATAATGCCTATGCCTACCACGGTCATACCTACACCTATTACAAGCGCAACCAGTATTTGGCAAATCTTGGGTATGATTATAAAGGCGCCCGGGGCGGCGGCCTGGATGTAAAGAAGCAATGGCCCGCCTCCGATGTGGAGGTGGTGGATAAGTCTACAGGCTTTTATGTGGATAAAACACCCTTTATCACCTATTATATGAGCATTTCCGGCCATATGGAATATAGCTTTACCGGTAATAATATGTGCTACAAAAACCGGCATTTGGTGGCAAATGAGCCTTATAGTGATGCGGTTCGTGCCTATATTGCCTGCCAGTTGGAGTTTGAGTATTCTCTGGAGCTGCTGATGCAACGGCTGGAGGAGGCTGGGGTGCTGGAAAATACCGTTTTTGTTATCACCGCCGACCATTATCCCTACGGCCTTTCTAAGGAAGAGTACAGCGAGCTGTTCGGACACAAGATCGAAGAAAATTTCGAGCTGTATGAGAATGGCTGCATTATCTATAAGCCCGGTATGACACCGCAGGTGGTGGACGAGATTTGCTATTCCATCGACTTGTTGCCAACGCTGTCTAATTTGTTCGGCGTGGAATTTGATTCCCGGCTGTATATGGGCAGAGATATTTTCTCCGATAAAGATCCTTTGGTGGTATTTAATAACCGCAGCTGGATCACCGATCAGGGTCGGTATAACTCCGTTACCGGCGAGGCGCTTAGTAATGACGGCAGCCCGCTTCCCGACGATTATGTGAAATGGATCAATAGCGAGGTATCTAACCGCTTTACGGTGTCCGCCCGGATATTGGACAAGGATTATTGGCGAATATTATTTGAATAGACCCAATAAAAGGGGTTGCGGAAATTTCCGCAACCCTTTTTGTTTTCAAGTATGAATTTTGCAAAAAACTGGCATCCTTTTTGTAAAGGAGATGGTTTTTTGAAAAGAGTGGGAAAGATCGGTCTTATGCTGTGCTTGGTGGCGGTTTTGTACGGCTGCAGCTGCGAGAAAAATCAGTCGTTGATTACGGTGGTGGAGAAGGTGGAGGTGGTCAGTCACCACGGGGAGGAAACCCTTACCCGAACCTATACCGAAAGTCGTAAAATGACAGCGGTTCTCAACTATTTGCGTTGGCTGCGACCGGCGCACGGGGCGGACTGCGACCCGGAGCAGATTCCGGGGGATGATTACACCATTACCGTTACTATGTCTGACGGGGAACAGGAGATTTATCAGCAAAAAACCAATGGGTATTTGCGGAAAAATCAGGAACGGTGGGAAAATATTGACCCAGAGAAGGGGATTATGCTTTATGAGATTATCTCCCAAATGGAAGGGGACGGGTAATAACCAATTGAAGAGCGCCTTGTGGGAAAATCTTTTCCGGCAGGGCGCTGTAATGTAGGTTTGTCAATGATGTGTTACACATTAGGGAAAGAAAAAAGAACGTGCTTTGGTGACTTCCAGTTGAGAGGTCTCATAGGGAAGTTGTTATACTGACGCTGTCTGACAGCGAGTTGCTTTTCAAAGTCAGCGAAGCA
>JAZOVI010000046.1:0-2345 GCA_045658625.1 Faecousia sp. | reverse complement strand
TGCTTCTTATCTCATCAGCATCCTTCTGGCCGAGAAATGCATCATCATAGTAAATCTCTGCTATCAATTTGTCGTTTTCACCGTAAACAATAACCTCTTTTACCTCTGTGAAATCGGCAAACTTATTCTCTATCTCTTCGGGAGAAATATTTTCACCGTTTGAGAGAATAATAAGATTCTTTCTTCTGCCTACAAGATAAATAT
This sequence comes from Faecousia sp., assembly GCA_045658625.1. Classification (GTDB taxonomy): domain Bacteria; phylum Bacillota; class Clostridia; order Oscillospirales; family Oscillospiraceae; genus Faecousia. The sequence continues at coordinate 2,141 of JAZOVI010000046.1, read as the reverse complement.
GATTATCTTTAATGTAGCCAAGGTCACCTGTATGTAAAAATCCGTCAGAGGTAAAAGCATTCGCTGTTTCTTCGGGCATTTTGTAATAGCCCTTCATTGTGTTATAGCCACGGGAGCAGAATTCACCGTTGACACCGGGGCCGACCTCCTCCCCGGTTTCCGGGTCAATAATCTTGCACTGGACATAGGGGAAGGCATAGCCGACCGTATCGCACCGCAGATCTAAGGGGTCTGTCCAAGAGGACATGGTACTGCCGGGGGCGGATTCGGTCTGACCGTAGACGGATACGATGCCTGTCATATTCATTTCGTCCGGGCGGGCGGCGCGACGCATCAGCTCCGGGGGACAGCCTGCGCCTGCCATAATGCCGGTACGCATATGGGAAAAGTCGGTTTTGCGGTAATCCGGGTGGTTGAACATGGCGATGAACATGGTCGGCACGCCGTTAAAGCAGGTAATCCGCTCCTGATTGATACAGGCAAGAGAGGATTTTGCGGAGAAATAGGGCATGGGACACATAGTTGTGCCGTGGGTTACGGAGGCGGTCATGGACAGCACCATACCGAAGCAGTGGAACATTGGCACTTGAATCATCATTCTATCGGCGGTGGAAAGTCCCATCCGGTCGCCGATGCACTTGCCGTTGTTGACTACATTGTAGTGAGTCAGCATTACGCCCTTGGGGAAGCCGGTGGTGCCGGAGGTGTACTGCATATTGCAAACGTCCTCAGGTCGTACAGCGGCGGCAAGGCGGTGGATCTCTTCTAAGGGAACAAGGCTTGCCCGCTCCATGGCTTCCTCAAAGGTAAGGCTGCCTTTCTGCTTAAAGCCAACGGTGATGACATTTCGCAGGAAGGGGAGCTTCTTGCAGTGGAGAGGTTCGCCTGCCTTGGTTTCCTGAATTTCGGGGCAGAGGGTATTGATGATTTCCTTGTAATTGGAGTCAAGGCAAGAGTCAATCATCACAAGGGTATGGGTGTCCGACTGGCGGAGCAGGTACTCAGCCTCGTGGATTTTATAGGCGGTGTTCACCGTAACCAGCACCGCGCCGATTTTGGTGGCTGCCCAGAAAGTGATATACCAGGCAGGTACGTTGGTTGCCCAAATGGCCACCTTGCTACCGGGCTTTACGCCCATACTTACCAGCGCCCGGGCGAAATTGTCCACATCCTCCCGGAACTGGCGGTAGGTGCGGGTATAGTCCAAGGTGGTATAGCGGAAGGCGTACTGGTCGGGAAATTCCTCCACCAAACGGTCAAGGACTTGGGGGAAGGTCAGGTCGATGAGGGTGTCTTTCTTCCAAATGTACTGACCGGTGTAGTCGTGGTTGGGGTAGAGGGATTTTTTCTTGGTGCGGGGGCTTTCGAAGCGCTCCATAAAGTTGACGAAATGGGGGAAGATAACCTCGCGGTCGGTGAGGTCTTCCATCCATTCCCGCTTCCATTCTAAGGAGATAAAGCCGTCGTAATTGATAGACGACAGCGCCCGCATCATATCAGAGACGGGGAGCGTACCCTCGCCGATGAGGTTATAGGTGTCCGGGTTGTCGGAGTCCCGCAGGTGGACATGGCGGACATAGGCGCCCAGGTTCTTAATGGTGGTGTCGGCGCTTTCGCCGAAATCCCGGTAGGGGTGGTGCATATCCCACAGCGCTCCCAAATAGTCGGAAGCGAAGTCATTAAGGAGCTGGCGAAGCCGGGCGGTGTCGGCATAAATACCGCTGGTTTTGAGCAATAAGGTAACCTGCTTTTCCTCGGCGATGGGGAGGAGCTTTTGCAGGTTCGCCCGCACCTGTGTTTCGTTATCGGAAAAGGCGAAGGCTACTACATACGCTACCCGCATATCTCTTGCTACATCGAAGAGGGAAATCAGGGGGGCAACAGCGCTTTCTCCGTCGGACAAATCCAAAGAGGTGTCAAAGCAGGGGATAGAAAGCTTCTTTTCTCTCAAGTTTCGGACGGTGGCGGCGGTGTGGTACTTATGGAAAGGACCGGACTTGTCCTGCAGAGCAGGGAAATTTTGCAGGTTATAGACCTCCACGCCGGAAAAGCCCATTGTGGTGGCGGTATCTAAGAGATTTTCCCAGGTCAGGTCGCCCCAGCCACGGGTGGAAAAGGACAGCTTCATACCGCTTCCTCCT
>JAZOVI010000045.1:0-4551 GCA_045658625.1 Faecousia sp. | reverse complement strand
CACTTGCCCTTTCCAATACCGCAAAAATGAAACTGCACGCAACGGTCGGCGGTACTACCATAAAATATAGTCCTCAATACAATGGTACACATATCGGCGCTGATGGCTACTACACTTTCGACATCAGTGTTGACTGGACAGGTACACTGACCAAGCTGCAGTTAGACCCTGCAGGTGTTGTAGATGCTACCTACTACTTAGACTCTGTGGAGCTACTTGGTCCTAAGCCGTAAGCACATTTCTGTCTAAGTACAGGGGCGATCACTGATCGCCCCTGCAAACTAAGCATTATAACAAATAAAAGCAGAGGTCCCATTTATTGGGATCTCTGCTTTTACTTCCTTGGTGGGAGAAATATATCCCCCGTGGAATCCACGGGGGATGAGATGTCAGGGCTGCTTGCCGATGTAGGCGAGAATGCCGCCGTCTACGTAGAGAATATGGCCGTTAACAAAGTTAGAGGCATCGGAAGCAAGGAAAATAGCAGGACCAACCAGGTCGTCAGTCTTGCCCCAGCGAGCTGCGGGAGTCTTAGAGATAATAAACTGGTCAAAGGGATGACGGCTGCCGTCTGCCTGACGCTCACGGAGCGGTGCAGTCTGAGGCGTCTCAATATAGCCGGGGCCAATGCCGTTGCACTGGATGTTGTGCTCACCGTACTCGGAGCAGATGTTCCGGGTCAGCATCTTCAGGCCACCCTTAGCGGCTGCATATGCAGAAACGGTCTCACGACCCAGCTCGCTCATCATGGAGCAGATATTGATGATCTTGCCGTGACCCTTCTTAATCATAGAAGGAATGACAGCCTTAGATACGATAAAGGGTGCGTTCAGGTCTACATCAATAACCTTGCGGAAATCGGCAGCGCTCATTTCGCACATAGGAATGCGCTTAATGATACCGGCATTGTTGACGAGAATGTCGATAACGCCAACCTCTTCCTCAATCTTTGCGACGAGGGCATTGACAGCTTCTTCATCGGTAACGTCGCAGACATAGCCCTTTGCCTCAATGCCGTCAGCGGCATAAGCGGCAATTCCCTTGTCCACCAGTTCCTGATTGATGTCGTTAAAAACGATCTTTGCGCCGGCTTTTGCAAGACCGGAAGCGATAGCATAGCCGATGCCGTAGGATGCGCCGGTAACCAGAGCAACTTTTCCATTCAAATCAAACATATTCATAATTATATCCTCCTTATATTACAGCAAGTTTGCGGTAGGAATACCGTCCATATCGTCAAAGTCCTGATTTTCGCCGCACATACCCCAAATGAAGGTATAGTTGGCAGTGCCTACGCCACTGTGGATAGACCAAGAGGGAGAAATCACCGCTTCTTCATTGTGCATAACAATGTGGCGGGTCTCATTGCCCTGACCCATCATATGGAATACGCACTGATCGGGAGCAACCTCAAAGTACATATAGACCTCCATACGGCGCTCGTGGGTATGGCTGGGCATAGTGTTCCAGACATTGCCGGGCAGCAGCGCGGTCATACCCATAGAAAGCTGGCAGCTCTCGCAGACAGCGGGATGAATGTACTGGCGCAGAATCCGCTCGTTAACAGTCTCCTGACCGCCAAGGTGGTTATATCTTGCCTTATCCATAGGGATATGAACGGTGGGGCAGGTACGGTGTGCGGGGCAGGAATTGATGTAGAACTTGGCGGGATTGTTCTTGTCCACGGACTTAAAGATCAGTTCTTTCGTACCCATACCGACGTACATACCGTCTCTATGGTTTACGCGGTACTCCACGCCGTCCAGAACCATAATGCCGTCGCCGCCGATATTGATGGCACCCAGCTCCCGGCGAGCCAAGAAGTAGGGCGCAGCCAGCTCCTTACAGGTCTCCAGTACCAAATCGCTCTGGGCGGGCATAATGCCACCGGCAATGATCCGATCCTGATGGGAATAGGTTAGGTTGATCTCGTCGGGGGTAAACAGACGAGAAATATGATAGTGCTTCCGAAGCTCCTGGGTATCATACCGTTTGGAGTCTTCCGGGTGGTTGGCATAACGTACATCAAAGTTCATATTAAACACGCTCCCATATATTTTTGATAGTGTCGACTGCGTACTGAATATTGGGAGGTACGGTTTCTTCCAGCACCAGTACTGCGTTTTTATCGTAAGCCTTGATTCGGCTTAAGATGGCATATAGATCAAGATTGCCTTGTCCGAAGGGGGTCTGTAGAGGAGGGGCACCATTTTGCAGGATACAGTCTTTCATATGAAAGACCTGAATTTCCCCCGAAAAAAGGTCTAATCCTCGGTCTAAAATGTTCAGGTAGCCACCCTGGTTGTCTGCGTCTAAGTAATTATAAAGATCAAAAATCACCCGTGTAGGTTTTCCAATCATTTTTCTGGCACGAGCTAAGGTGTCAACGCTCCAGCAGACATGGCCGGCGGCACCCTCGATGGCGACCACACTATTATGATCGGCAGCTACATCACATAGCTGACTAAAAGTGCGAACGACGCGTTGCAAGCTTTCTTCTGTTCGGTTTCCAGGGTGGTAAGTCCAGAGATCGTTGTTACACGATCCGGTTTCTGAACCAACCGTATTGCAACCCAACGCATTACAAGTTTTCAAATAGTCGGAGAAAATCGCAAAACCGTCTTGCGTTTTCTGTTGATTTTCATGAATAGGGTTAAAGTATGCGCCTACCAGATTGACACTTTTTCCTGCTGTGTGGAATGCTTTGCCAATCTCGGCTGCCTGGCTAAGGGTAATGGCGCCAGGTTTTTGCGCGATGTCTTCAAAGGCTTTGTAGCATACCAGTTGCACGCCGTCTATGCCGTAACGATCCAGCTCCTGAATAATTCCGGCAGTACCCATAGTTCCTAAATCGTGGGCGCGAATACAGATTTTCATAGAATATCACCTCCCAACTATATTACAGGTAAATAGTGGCGTAGCCTTTCAAGATCTGCATTTGCAATGAGTGCCTCGGGAAAATCCATCGCTTCCAGCAAAATCTGTGAATGGGTAAACTCTCCAATCAGACCGCAATAATGTGCATCGGTGTTCACTATAATAGGGACTTCGTGCAATTTACACAGTTGCAGATAGGTTTGGATGTTTTCTTTTCCTCCGGAGCGAGAGGAGGTGGGTTTGAGAGAACTCTCATTGACCTCGAGCAAAATACCCTTTTCTTTTGCTGCAAGTACCAAACGTTCATATTCTAACGGGAACTGAGAGTTATCTGGATGTGCAATAATCCGAACAAATGGATAATCCATAACGCGGATCAGGCAGTCGGTGTTTTCTTTTGCAGAGCCTGGTCGAAGACAATCAATGTGCAAACTGGCAATGACGTAGTCCAATGAATTGAGTAATGGATCGTCCAAATCAAGAGTACCATCCAAATTGATGATATTCGCTTCACAACCTTTGAGTATTCTCATACCGTTATATTCGGATGGAAGCACCTTCAAGTTTGCAAAAAAAGCACGTTCAGTACCTTTGAGTAGTGCGGGCGCGTGCTCGCTGAATCCATACACGGAAAGCCCTTTTGCATAGGCGGACTCTATATTTTCTTTGAAAGAGCTATAGGCGTGTCCACAGGCGATTGTATGGGTGTGCAAGTCTGCAAGTAATTTCATAGTATTTCTCCTTATTACGAAGGGAACGAGAAGCTTATGCTAGTTCCTTCGTCGCATACACTATCAATAGAAAAAGAAAAGTTTTCGCCATAGGTCAGATACATTCTGGATACGACATTTTTTAAGCCGATGGAATCTTTGGGGATCTCTGTCATATTGGACAGCGTGGAACGAAGTTCTCCTAACTTTTCCGGGTTCATTCCTACACCGTTATCTTTAACGGTTATGACACAGCGATTATCTTGGCGTTGGGCATCAATAGATATATGACTGCCGCTGTTTAGCGTTGGGGAACAACCATGGAAAACCGCGTTTTCTATTAATGGCTGAAGTATCATTTTGGGAATTAAAACATCAGAACAACTTTGACCTTTTGTAATACTAAATTGCAGAGCTCTTTTGTACCGCTGATTCAGTATTTTTAGATAAAGATCCATATGGTAGAACTCTGTATCCAATGAAACAAGTTCCGTAGAGCTAATGGCATACCGGAGCAGTTTGGAAAGGGTTAGAGTCATATCCGGCACCTCATGATCGTATCCAAGACTTTCTATCTCCATATTCCGAATCATATTTAAGGTGTTAAATAGAAAATGCGGATTGATTTGTGCCTGTAATGCACAATAGGTGGCGCTGTTCTGCAATTCTAACTGCTGGGCAAGTTCGTCGGAAAGCGATTGATTGGTGTGGATATAATTAATCAGACGCCGGATTATTTTCTGCACTTCAGGTTCGGAAATATTATCAGGCAACTGCGAAAGGGGGGCGTCTATGAATTCAGAAATGGTACGTAGCGGATGGGTGATCATTAATGCCAAAAATATAATAATTACCAATGCGATGACAAACAACCAGGGTAAAAAGAGCAGCATAGAATCATAAAAATTGTATGATCGTACGCTGAATGCTTGCGGGGTAGTGATGGTGATATAGGACCAAGGAT
>JAZOVI010000044.1:0-1653 GCA_045658625.1 Faecousia sp. | reverse complement strand
CGGGGGAGGAGATGCCCTTGCCGGACTGGCAGATTCTGCTGATCTGCTCGGAAATTCTTTGCAGCTGGGTGGTGCGGACGGGGCAGGAAAGACCCAGTGCGCTTCCCTTAATTGCCAAAATGGACGCAATATTTGCGGTGGATGCGGCGCAGAGGGGATAAGCGGCGGCGCTGACCTCTGTGGCTCCTGCTTTCAGCGCAGAGACGGTGCAGGCATCTGCCAGCGACAGCTCATTACTGCAGGAAACGCCCAAAGAAACGGTTTCGATGCCGGGGGTGTTTGCCTTGACCTCGGAAATAAAGGCGGCAAATTCCTCGGGGAGCATCGTGCCTGCGGCATCGCCCACCGTAACGGTGGTTGCACCGGCTAAGATGGCAGTTTCTAACGCTTTGCACAAAAAGGCCATATCGCTGCGGGTGGCGTCATTTGCCACAAATTCTACATCGGGGCATTTTGCCTTGCAGGCGCGTACAGTATTTTCAATGGCAGAAAGCATAGCCTCCGGCTTTTTGTGGAACAGGTATTCCATCTGCACGGTGCTCACCGGGGCGCAGACCTGCAGACGGGGAGCTTTGGCATCCTTTAATGCCTGCCAGGTGGTTTCCACGCTCTCATTATTCAGTTCCACCGGTACGGAAATGGCGCTTTCCTTTACTGCAGAGGCGATGGATTTAATCAGCAGGCTGTCAATCTTTACATTCTCGACAGGCTCTAAAGCAATCACAGAGACGCCCAGCTTGTCCAGTAGCTTACTAAGCTCCAATTTTTCCTTAAAGGACAGGGAAAGGCCGGGCTGTTTCATTGTGATGTCGCTGATACGGATGCAGTTCATAGTTAAACACTCCTTAGAAATTGACAATTGACAGTTGACAATTGACAGTTGGGGAGTCTGCTTTGCAGACATATTTAAATTTGTTCGCTATGCGAACACCATAATTGTCCATTGTCAATTATACATTGTCCATTAAAAAAGCCCCTGAAGCCATAAGGCCTCAGGGACGAACATTAAAATTCGCGGTACCACCCTGGTTGCTTTGCGCGCAAAGCCACTCTCGGACTCCAATAAGTCCAAAGCCGATAACGGGGCGACCGTGCTTCATTACTGCTTGCGATTACGCAAGGTTCACAAAGCCGACTCGGGAAGCAGTCCGCCCAGTTTTTCCGCACCGGCTCACACCTGCCGCCGGCTCTCTGGAGCTTTCAAAAAGGGCATAATTTCCGTCAATGTCTTTTAGATATAGTAACTGTTGCCGATTTATTCATCGGTTACGAGAATGGAAATATTTAACCACAAACGGGGTGTTTTGTCAATCGGTTTTTTTGCAATTTGTAAAAAATTTTGTTTTTACAGCAAAAACATTTGACTTTTCCTGGCGGTCGTGGTATTCTCTATGCATATATTGAAATGGCGCTGACGAAGACGGCAGGAACTAAGAATTTTCAGAGAGCCGATGGCAGGTGAAAATCGGCAATTTCCCGTTCCATACGCCCATCCCTTCTGAGCCGGAGCCCGAAAAATCACAATCAGTAGGCGCTCCCGTATCCCTGCGTTAAAGGGTAGGATGTGTTGGCATCTGAAGGGGCAGGGAAGACCTGCAATTTGAGTGGTACCGCGGATATTTTTATTCGTCTCAAGAGTTTATCTTGGGGCGT
>JAZOVI010000043.1:0-14083 GCA_045658625.1 Faecousia sp. | reverse complement strand
GAGACTGCCCAGGCAGGTAACGCCGGAACCACAGAGCACGGGGAACATGCTCAGGTCCTTAACGCCCTGGTGCAGACCCTTGATCATTTCTGCATATGTAAAGGGCTCTTCGTTGAAGAACTTGTCCATCAGCTCTTCGTCGGTCTCAGCCACAGCTTCCATCAGTGCATAGTTAAAGTCAGCAACAACCTCTTCCTTGCCCTCGGGAATAGCAATCTCAACCCGCTTCAGGTTCTGCATCTCGTAAGCGCGCTTGTTGAGCACGTCGATGATGCCGGTAACCTTATGGTTTGCATCCCAAATGGGAACAACAACAGGAGCGATCTTATTGCCGTACTTCTCACGCAGAGCGTCGAAGGTGGCGTTATAGTCGGAGTTGTCCTCGTCTACCTTGGAGATGTAGATGAAGCGAGGCATATTCCGCTCTTCACAGTACTTCCAAGCCTTCTCGAAGCCGACGGTAATGCCGTCCTTAGCAGAGATCACCAGGATAGCGGCGTCAGCAGCCCGGAGAGCTTCGATGGCAGCGCCGGCGAAGTCGAATGCGCCGGGGGTGTCCAGAATGTTCAGGCGAGCGCCCTTGTAGTCCAGGGGCACAACAGAGGTGGAAATAGAAATATTCCGGCGAATTTCCTCGGGGTCAAAATCACAAACCGTGTTGCCGTCAGCATTTTTGCCGATACGGTCAATAACACCGGTCATATACAGTAAACTTTCCGCCAGGGCGGACTTGCCGCTGCCGCTATGGCCCAGCAAGCAGATGTTGCGAATAGAATTTGCAGTGTGCATAATGTTCAATCTCCTTCCGTTATGGTCTTAAAACCACATTGAAGTAATTATACACGAAGCAAGCCCATATTTCAATCGTTTTTTTGGTAAAAGTGCAAATTTTTTGTAAGATTGTAAAAATCGTCCCTTTTTCAGGTAAACTCCCAGAAAAACATCTGTATTTCCTGCAAAAACAGAAGGATTGACAATTAAGGAGTACGCAAGCGGGCGAAATAAAGGCCCCCTTGTGTAAAGGGGGCTGGCAAAAATCTATTTGATTTTTGACTGGGGGATTGTTTATTCTGCAGGGTTTGACAATCCCTCCGTCATTTGCTCGTACCTCGCAAATGCCACCTCCCTTTACACAAGGGAGGCTTTGCTGCGGTGGCTAACTTTCCATCGTCAATTAAAAAGCCACCCCGCAGGGTGGCTTTTCTTATAATTTCTTCTTTGCCTCGCAGTAGATGCAGCGGTAAATGCCGTTTTCCTTGTCCATGCACTTAAAGACATGGGAAAGCTCCTGCTCGGTGGTAGTAATACAGCGGTCATTGGTGCACTTGAGCACATCCACCAACACATCCTCCGGCTCTTCCATCTGCTTCCCTTCCTTGGCGTCCTTCAGCAGCTTCAAAATCAGCGCCATACGCATATATTTACCATTCAGCGCCTGACGGAAGTAAGCCGCTCTGGGATCTGCGTCCACTTTTACGCTGATCTCATTGACCCGGGGCAGCGGATGGAGAATCCGCATAGTCTCCTTGGCATTTTGCAGCTTCTCCATATCCAAAATATAGCTGTCCTTCAGCCGCTCATAGACAAAGGGATCGTCAAACCGCTCCCGCTGGATACGGGTCATATACAGCACATCCAGCTGAGGGATTGCCTCCTCCAAAGAGGTAACCTCGGTATAGTCCATACCGTTTTTGTCCAGCACCTCCCGGCGGACATAGCTGGGCAGCTTCAGTTCCTCAGGAGAGATGAGAATAATCTTCACATCCTCGTACCGGCTCAGCGCCGCCAGCAGAGAGTGCACCGTTCTTCCGTATTTCAGGTCGCCGCAGCAGCCTACGGTCAGCCCCTTAAAATCACCGTTCTCCCGGTAAATGGTAAGTAGGTCTGCCAATGTCTGGGTGGGGTGGCAATGGCCGCCGTCGCCGGCGTTAATCACCGGGATGGAAGCGTTCTTTGCCGCCACATAGGGCGCGCCCTCCTTGGGATGGCGGATGGCCATAATGTCTGCATAGCAGGAGAGGATTTTGGCAGTATCTGCCATGCTCTCGCCCTTGCTGGCAGAGGAGGAGCTTGCCTCGGAGAAACCGATAACACCGCCGCCCAGCTCCAGCATTGCCGCTTCAAAGCTGAGCCGTGTCCGGGTGGAAGGCTCAAAAAACAGCGTTGCCAATTTCTTGCCCTTGCAGGCTTCTGCATAGGCTTCCGGATGCTCGCTGATGTGGCAAGCAGTCTCCATTAGGTCGTGAATTTCCTCTACGGAAAAGTCCGTAATATCAATCAGGCTTCTCATTATTTCGCTCCGTTCACAGCTAAGTAGTTTTTGATCCGTGTCACATTTTCTTCATTGGCAGGATCTTCTTCCAGGTACTCGATGATGTCATAAACATCCACAACGGAGTAAACGGGGAAACCGAACTGCTCCTCGATCTCCTGCATAGCGCCCTTTTCGCCCTGACCCTTTTCTTTCCGGTCTACCATAATAAAGGTGGCGGCAACCTTCACGCCCTCCAAGTGGCTGAGAATTTCCATACTCTCCCGAATGGCAGTACCGGCGGTGATCACATCCTCGATGATAACCACTTCCTCGCCAGCAGTCGGTACATAGCCGACGAACACACCGCCCTCGCCGTGATCCTTAACCTCTTTGCGGTTAAAGAAGAAAGGCAGGTCAAGACCCTTCCGGGACAGAGCAACTGCCGCGGAAATGGACAGAGAAATGCCCTTATAGGCAGGGCCGTAAAGCACGGTCTTTTTATCGCCCAGCTTGTCTGCATAGGCCTTAGCGTAAAACTCACCCATCTTGGTGATCTGATCGCCGGTCTTGATCATACCGGCATTAACGAAATAAGGGATTTTCCGACCGCTCTTTGCGGTAAAATCACCGAATTTCAGCACCCCAGCCCCCTGCAGGAACTGGATAAATTCTCTCTTATAGCTTTCCATTTTGTTACCTCCCATTCTATCTGTAGGGGGCGGGTTTCCCGCCCACCAAAGCCTCCCTAACCCCCGCTGTCATTGCGAGGAGCGAAGCGACGTGGCAATCTCCCGGTACAATCTTTCGATTATCCCTGTAGGGGCCTCACCAAAGCCTCCCCTGTGTAAGGGGAGCCTTTTTCTTAAACTTTCTCTTTCTGAGAACCTGTGGGGTTCTGGATAGAGTAACCAACGTTAACCAGGTGGTCCGCCACACGCTCCAAGCCCGTAACGGTAGAGGTGTAGTAAGGACTGTGGGTCACGCTGCAGCTATTGGTAGACAAACGATTAAAGTGGCTTGCCATCAACTGATCCTTCATATCGTCCATCTTATTTTCATATTCCGTCAGCTTAGGAAGCTGGCTGTAATCCAAATTCTGCAGCGCAGCCTTGGCAACAGCAAACATTTCCATAAGGGTCTGGCACATATGGGCGATCTCGTCCTGCGCCGTCTTGGAATAGCTAAGCTCCTTCTGCTTCATTTCCTGGCTCAGCTCATAGAAGTTCTGGGCGTGGTCACCGATACGCTCCAAGTCATTGAGCACATGGAAATATGCGCCAATGGTGGCCTCATCGTGAACATTTATCTGGGTAGAAGACAACTGAATCAGAAAGCGCGTCAGGGCGCTGTTGGTAAAGTCGATAATGTCCTCGTTTTCGCTGATGGTCTCCCCGTCAGCAGAAGAGCCGGTGCGGATAGCGTTCAGGGCAAGGCGGGTATTTTCCTCCGCCACGCAGAGCATATAGTCGATCTCCTGCTTAGCCTGAACCATAGCAGCAGCAGGCATTGCCAGCAGGTGGTCGTCCACAAACCGCAGATGATGGACTTTCGCAGTTTCTTCCTTCTCCCGGATCACCGTCTCGGAGAAGCCTACCAGCTGCTTTACAAAGGGCAGCAGCAGAAGTGTGGTAGTTACGTTAAAAATCACGTGGAAAATAGAAACCCGCATCTGCAGCGCCATAGGATCGCTTCCCGGGAACAGGGAGCTCAGCAGCGCCACCGTAGGCTCTTTGAATATCCAAATGAGAGCGGCAAAGAATGCTGTTCCCACCGTATTAAAGGTAAAATGGATCAGCGCCACCCGGCGGGCATTGGCAGCTGCGCCAACAGATGCCAGCAGAGCCGTTACACAAGTGCCGATGTTGGCACCCAGCACGATAAACAGCGCCAGCTCCAGCTCCATAACGCCGGTACCGACCATTGTGATAACAACACCGGTGGCGGCAGAGGAGCTTTGAATCAGGGCGGTAAACACAGCGCCCACCAAAATCAGCAGCAGCGGGAAATTGATGACGCTGAAAATGCCGGTAAACAGCTCTTTTACCAAAGTACTGCCGAAAGCCTCGGGGCTGCTCATAATGTTCAGTCCCACGAAAATCAGACCCAAGCCGCTGCAAAGGCTGCCGGCAATCTGCACCTTTTCCTTTTTCACAAAGCCCATCATCACGCCGGCAAAAGCCAGCAGGTACATCACCATATTGAAGATGTCATTTTTCAGCGCCACCAAAACGCCTGTGATGGTGGTACCGATGTTTGCGCCCATAATGATGGGGGTTGCCTGCATCAGGGTCATAACGCCGGCATTTACCAAACCGATGACCATCACAGAGGTAGCGGAGGAGCTTTGGATAATGGCCGTTACCGCCGCGCCGATACCCACACCGGAAATGCGGTTTCCGCAGATCTTACCCAGCAGATTTTTCATGCCCGAGCCGGCGCTCTTTTCCAGCGCCTCGCTCATAAAGTTCATACCGACGATGAAAATACCCACGCCGGCCAGCAGCCAAATCAGGCTTTGGATCAGTTGTACCAATTCTTCAGGTGTAAACATATACTGTTTCCCCCTTGAAAAACTTCTTTAGTCGCAGAACTCTGCCACACACCGCTCATAGGCCGCCACAGGATCGGCAGCAGCCGTAATAGGCCGGCCAACCACAATATAGTCAGAGCCGATTTCCTTGGCCTGTGCGGGGGTCATAACCCGCTTCTGGTCGCCCACCTCACCGTCGGCAAAGCGAACGCCGGGAGTAATGGTCAAAAAGCTTGCGCCGCAGGAATTATGCACCTTTCCAGCCTCCAGAGGGGAGCAAACAATGCCGTCAAGACCGGCTTCCTTGGCGGTCTTTGCGTAGTGCATAACCACCTGGTCGATAGGCTCTTTGATCAGCAGATCCCGTTCCATACTCTCCTGATCAGTAGAGGTCAGCTGGGTAACGGCAATCAGCAGAGGACGGCTGCCATCTTGCCGGGTCAGACCCTCAAGAGCGGCTTCCATCATATTCTTTGTGCCAGCGGCGTGGAGATTGGTAATATCCACATCCAAATTCCGCAAAACCGCCATTGCCTTCTTCACGGTGTTGGGAATATCGTGGAGCTTCAGGTCCAAAAAGATCTTATGGCCACGAGCCTTAATCTCCCGAACGATGGCAGGACCTTCGGCATAGTAAAGCTCCATACCGATTTTCACAAAGGGCTTTCTGCCTGTGAACTTATCCAAAAAAGCAAAAGTCTGCTCTGCGCTTGCAAAGTCGCAAGCCACAATGACATCTTTTCCCATTATTTTACGCCTCCAATAATATCCTTTAAGTTCATTATACCATATTTGTCCATAGTCTGGGGCAGTGCTTCAATAATATCCCGGCAAATGTAGGGGTCAACCAAATTTGCCGCGCCGATCTCTACAGCCGTAGCGCCGGCCATCATCATTTCGATTACATCCTCGGCAGAACTTACGCCGCCCATACCCACCACGGGAATGCTGACCGCATTTGCCACCTGATAGACCATCCGCACCGCCACCGGGAAGATGGCAGGACCGGAAAAACCGCCCATTTTGTTGGCAATGATGGGTTTTCTTGTCCGCAAGTCAATCCGCATACCCAGCATCGTATTGATCAGACTGATACCGTCTGCCCCTGCATCCTCGCAGGCCTTGGCGATGGACACTATGTCCGTAACATTGGGAGAAAGCTTCACGATTACAGGCTTAGTGGTAACTGCCTTTACCGCTTTCGTTACCTCTGCAGCCGCCTTGGGGTCAGTGCCGAAGCTCATACCGCCGCCGTGAACATTGGGACAGCTGACGTTCACTTCCAGCCAGCCCACCTGCTCCTCTTTATCCAGTTTTTCACAGGTATACGCATAATCCTCCACAGAAAACCCGCTGACATTTGCCATCACCGGCTTGTGGAAACATTTTTTAAGTTTCGGCAATTCTTCAGAAATCACCTTCTCCACACCGGGGTTCTGCAGACCAACAGCGTTGATCATACCGCTGGTGCACTCCGCAATGCGAGGGGTAGGATTGCCGAACCGGGGGTCTTTAGTAGTGCCCTTAAAGGAAAATGTGCCTAAGCAATTAATATCATAAAGCTCGGCATACTCATAACCAAAACCGAATGTACCGGAGGCGGGAATTACAGGATTGTCTAATGCAATTCCGCAGAGATTTACACTTAGTCTTCCCATAAAATCTCCTCCTTTTCCATAACCGGACCTTCCTTGCAGATCCGCTTGTAGCCGGTAATGGTCTTGCAGCTGCAGCCCATACAAGCGCCGAAGCCACAGCCCATCCGCTTCTCAAAGCTCATCTGCCCGGAAGTCTTGGAAGTCTTATACACAGCCTTCAGCATAGGCTCAGGACCGCAGGTGTAGAAATAGGAATACTCCATTTCTTTCAGAGCATCGGTAACAAAACCCTTGATACCATAGCTGCCATCCACCGTGGTAACGGTAACCTCGCAGCCCAGCATCTTAAATTCTTCTTCGTAGAAAAGTTCGCTTTTCGTATTAAAACCAAGAATAACCCGAACTTTTTTACCCATTTTCTTCAGTTCTTTTGCCAGCAAATACATTGGCGGAACACCAACGCCACCGCCCAGCAGCACAGGGTTTTCCCCAGCCTTACTGAGGTCGTAGCCATTGCCGAGACCGGTCAGCAGCTCCAGCTGACTCTCTTGCATCCCAGCCATTTGCCGTGTGCCCTTGCCTACCGCCTTATAGACGATGGTAAGCTTATCGCCTTCCACATCGCACACAGAAATGGGCCGGCGGAGATACAGCCCGGAAAGGGCGATATTTACAAACTGACCCGGCGCAGTAATATGGGAAGTATCCCCCTCCAGCACCATCTTATATACATTTTCCGTCAGCGCAGTATTGCTGACAACCCGAAATACACTTTTTTCCATAGTTTCTCCTTATAAACCACCGCACCAAGGCTTCCTTGTGTAAAAGGCAAGCAATGCGCACCAAGGCTCCCTTGTGCAAAGGGAGCTGTCAGCCGAACAGGCTGACTGAGGGATTGTCTATAATAAATCAACCCCTCCGAGCAAAATCAGAGATTTTGCCCACCTCCCCTTACACAGGGGAGGCTCTTTTTACGCATCAATGGTGGAAATGGTCTGTGTGGTCTCTTCCAAAACGTCCAGCAGAACACGAACGGTGTCCATAGCCGTAAAGATGGTTACATTGTTCTCCGTGGCAATCATACGAATCTCACTGCCGTCGTTGTCCGAACCCTCAGAGCCAGGCTCTTTGGTGTTAATAACATAGGCAATATGACCCTGACGGAGCGCCTCGGGAATTTCGTCGCTGCCATCGCTGATCTTGCCCAAAATGTGGGTGCGGATGCCATTTTCCTTCAGGAACTTTGCCGTACCCTCGGTGGCCTGAATATTGAAGCCCAGGTTGTAGAACCGGCGGATGAGAGGCAGAGCCTCTTCCTTATCCCGGTCGGCAATGGTGGCAAAGACTGTGCCGTAATTCTGCAGATGCATACCGGAAGCCTGGAGCGCCTTATAAAGGGCGCGGTTGAGCTTATCGTCATAGCCAATAGCCTCACCGGTGGACTTCATCTCGGGAGAGAGGTAGGCATCCAAGCCACGAAGCTTATTGAAGGAGAATACCGGCACTTTTACATACCAGCGCTTCTTTTCCTCGGGGTAAATATCGAAGATACCCTGCTCTTTCAGGGTCTTGCCCAAAATGACCTCGGTGGCAATATCCGCCAGGGAGTAGCCGGTTGCCTTAGAAAGGAAGGGCACGGTCCGGGAGGAACGGGGATTTACCTCGATAATATAGACATTTTCATCCTTATCCACAATGAATTGGATGTTGTAAAGACCGATAATGCCGATACCCAGACCCAGCTTCTTTGCGTACTGGAGGATGATACCCTTAACCTTATCGGAAATGGAGAAGGGAGGATAGACAGAGATAGAGTCGCCGGAGTGAACGCCGGTACGCTCTACCAGCTCCATAATGCCGGGCACGAATACATTGATGCCATCACAGATAGCATCGATCTCCACTTCCCTGCCCTCGATATACTTATCCACCAGCACAGGCTTGTCCTCGTCGATTTCTACCGCGGTTTTCAGGTAGTGGCGCAGCTGCTTTTCGTTCGCCACGATCTGCATCGCCCGACCGCCCAGTACGAAGCTGGGACGTACCAAAACGGGATAGCCGATTTCCTTTGCCGCCCGAATGCCGTCCTCCATTTTGGTAACGGCCTGACCCTTGGCTCTGGGAATGTCCAGATCGTTTAAGAGATTTTCAAAGGCATTTCTGTCCTCTGCCCGGTCGATGGCGGCGCAGTCTGTGCCGATGATCTTCACACCCCGGTCAGTCAGCGGCTGGGCAAGGTTAATGGCAGTCTGACCGCCCAGAGAAGCGATGACGCCCTCGGGCTTTTCAAACTCGATGATGTTCATTACATCCTCGGGAGTCAGAGGCTCAAAGTAGAGCTTGTCGGCGGTGGTGTAGTCGGTGGAAACGGTCTCCGGGTTATTGTTAATGATAATGGCCTCATAGCCGGAATTTTTGATGGTCATCACCGCGTGGACGGTGGAGTAGTCAAATTCCACGCCCTGGCCGATGCGGATCGGGCCTGCGCCCAGCACCACAATTTTCTTCTTATCCGTCAGCCGAGAGGCATTTTCATCGGAGTAGGAAGAGTAGAAATAAGGAATATAAGCGCCGGTGTGGCAGGTATCTACCATCTTAAATACAGGGAACAAATTATGCTCTTTCCGGAAATTGTAGACATCCAGCTCCTGACATTTCCACATTCTTGCCACATACTTGTCGCTAAAGCCCATCTTCTTGGCAGCCTTCAAGGTCTCCAAATCGAAAGCATTGGCTTTTAAGGTCTCCTCCATCTCCACGATGTGCAAAATGGACTCCAAGAAGTAAGAGGTAATCTGGGTAATCTCGTGAACCTCTTCCACGGTAACACCCCGAGCCAAAAGTTCTGCAATGGCGAAAATATTGTCGGAACGGAACTGACGGATGTAGTCCTTCAGCTCCTCATTGGTCATATCGTCAAATTTCGCGTGATAAATATGGTTAACACCAATCTCCAAAGAGCGGATGCCCTTCAGCAGAGCCTCCTCCAGGTTAGAGCCGATGCCCATAATTTCGCCGGTAGCCTTCATCTGCGTTCCCAGCGCATTGGAAGCGTTGGTAAACTTATCAAAGGGGAAGCGGGGCAGCTTTGCAATCACGTAGTCCAGCTTCGGCTCAAAGGCGGCGTTTGTATTGGCAATCTTAATCTCCTCCAGGGACATACCCACGGCGATCTTTGCCGTAACCCGGGCAATGGGATAGCCGGAAGCCTTGGAAGCCAATGCAGAAGACCGGGAAACACGGGGATTGACCTCAATGAGGTAATACTCGCTGGTCTCGGGATTCAGGGCAAACTGCACATTACAGCCACCCTCAATTTTCAGCTCCCGGATAATCTTGATGGCGCTGTCGTTGAGCATCTTCTCGTCCTTTTTGGACAGGGTCATAATGGGCGCAACCACGATAGAGTCACCGGTATGGACACCAACAGGGTCAATATTTTCCATACCGCAGATGGTGATGGCGTGGTCGTTTCCGTCCCGCATAACCTCAAACTCGATCTCCTTGTAGCCCTTAACGGACTTTTCAATGAGCACCTGATGAACAGGAGAAAGCTTAAAGGCATTGATGCCGATTTCCACCAGCTCTTCCTCGCTGTAGGCAAAGCCGCCGCCCGTACCGCCCAGGGTAAAGGCAGGACGAAGCACAACGGGATAGCCAATCCGCTTGGCAGCTTCCTTTGCCTCTTCTAAGCTGTAGGTAATCTCGGAGGGAATGGTAGGCTCGCCGATGGACTGGCACAGCTCCTTAAACAGCTCCCGGTCCTCAGCTCGCTCGATGGACTGGCTGCTTGTACCCAGCAGTTCCACATTACATTCTCTTAAAATACCCTTCTTTTCCAGCTGAATGGCCAGGTTCAGACCTGTCTGACCGCCGATACCGGGGAGGATGGCATCGGGGCGCTCATAGCGGAGAATCTTTGCCACATACTCCAGCGTCAAAGGCTCCATATAGACCTTATCGGCAATGGTGGTATCGGTCATAATGGTGGCGGGGTTGGAGTTGCACAGCACCACCTGATAGCCCTCTTCCTTCAGCGCAAGGCAAGCCTGTGTGCCTGCATAGTCAAATTCCGCTGCCTGTCCGATGACGATAGGGCCGGAGCCGATAATTAAAATTTTCTTCAAATCTGTTCTCTTTGCCATAATATTTTCCTCCCAAATTATCTTCTGTATACTACTTTTCCATCACATACGGTCATTACACACTGCCCCATCAGTTCCCAGCCGGTAAAGGGCGTAGCCTTTCCCAGGGATATGAACTCTGCCGGGTCTACTGTAAAGGTTTTATCCAAATCCCATACGGTGTAATCCTCACCCTGAGGAATCCCAAACCGCTTCCGGGGATTATTGGCAAGCAAGTCAATGAGTTTTTCCAAACTCAGTATGCCCGGTTTTACCAGGTGGGTGTAGAGCACCGCAAAGGCCGTCTCAATGCCCACAATGCCGAAGCTGCTGCCGGCAAGGCCTTTGCCCTTTTCCTCAGCGGAATGGGGGGCGTGGTCGGTGGCGATCATATCGATCGTTCCATCCAAAATACCCGCAATCAAGGCTTCCTTATCCTCTTTCCCACGGATAGGCGGATTCATCTTAAATCTGCCCTCTTCCCGGAGGTCGCTGTCGTCCATCACCAGGTAGTGAGGGCCGGTCTCTGCCGTTACATTGACACCCCGGGCCTTCGCCTGCCGAATCAGCTCCACACTTTCCTTTGCCGAAACGTGGCAGATATGATAAGCCACCCCGGTCTCCTCTACCAAGCGGAGATCTCTTTCAATCTGGGCGTACTCGCTTTCGCTGCAAATGCCCTTGTGGCCGTGGGTCTTGGCATATTCGCCGTCGTGGATATAGCCGCCACACAGCAGACTCTCCACCTCGCAGTGGGCAACGATCATCTTGCCCAGCGCCTTGGCTCTCAGCATTGCCGCGCGCATCATTTCATCGCTCTGGACACCCTTACCGTCATCGGAAAAGGCAATTACATTTTCGGCCATCTCTTCCAAATCCGCGATTTTCTCGCCCTTCTGCCCTACTGTGATGGCGCCGTAGGGATAGACGTGTATGCAGGCATCCGTTTCAATAATACTAAGCTGCTGCTGCAGGTTCTCACCATTGTCCGGCACAGGGTTCAGGTTCGGCATGGTGCATACTGCCGTGTACCCGCCACGGGCGGCCGCCCGGCTTCCCGAAAAAATGGTCTCTTTATAAGAAAAACCCGGCTCACGGAAATGCACATGCACATCACAAAAGCCGGGAAAGACAACATATGAAGAATTTTCGGAAAGCAAATCACAAACAGCGGGAGAAGAAAAAACACGACCACCAGAACAACCGACGACCTGCTTTTTATTCATACCGTACTGCATAAATTGCTCCTCCTTCTTAAGTTAACGATTTATCTTTGGAATAATACCATATAAAAAGCCATTTGTCAATAGATCAACCACCGACAACTCGCAAAACCTTTCCCAAAGGGGAAGGTTTTGCGAGGCACGAGCAAATGACGGATGAGGTGTATTCGGAGAGTGTTTTTAATCCGTCCGCAACGCGGACACCATAATTGTCCATTGTCAACTGTCAATTGTCAATTTCTAATCCGCCAAATCCCGGCAAATTTCCTTTGCCAGCCGCTCCACATCCTCCATGGTAGAAACAGAGGAAACCTGGGCCTTATAGAAACTACTGTGGGACACGCCCCTTAAGTACCAGGCAAAATGCTTCCTGGCCTCCAGGCAGGCGATATGCTCGCCCTTCTCCTCTTTTGCCAAACGGAACTGTTCCACCGCCACCGCCACTCTCTCGGCAAACTGAGGCCGGGCGTATTCCATATCTCCATTCATCGCAGAACGAACCTCTGCAAAAATCCAGGGGTCGCCAAAGGTGGCTCTGCCAATCATCAGGCCGTCTGCCCCTGTCCATTTAAGACACCGCAGGGCGCTCTCGCCGTCTACCACATCACCATTGGCAATCACCGGCACAGTCCGGGCATCTTTCACCTTTGCGATCATATCCCAATCGGCCTTGCCGGTATAGAGCATACTCCGTGTCCGGCCGTGGACGGTAATCATATCTGCGCCGCAGTCCTCCATCCGGGCAGTAAAATCCAGCACATTGATACTGCCCTTATCCCAGCCCAAACGGCACTTCACCGTTACCGGCACATCCACCGCCTTTTTCACCGCTTTCACAATCTCGCCTGCCAGCTCCGGGGTACGCATCAGGCCGCAGCCATCGCCGGAATTGGCAATCTTCGGCATCGGGCAGCCCATATTGATATCCAAAAAATCACAGCCGGAAATCCCCAGCGCCAGCCGGGCGCCCTCTGCCATAACGGCAGGGTCATTGCCAAAAATCTGGGCGCCGCAGATGCTACCTGCGTTCTTCTGCAAAAGCGCCGCGCTCTTTTTATCCTTATATACAAGGGCCCGGGAGGAAACCATTTCCGTTACGGTAATATCTGCGCCCAGGGAAGCGCAAACCGTTCGGAACGCCCAATCGGTAACGCCGGCCATGGGCCCCAGCAGCAGCGGTTTTTCTATTTCTATATTTCCTAAGCGCATCCTCTCGCCCTTTCTCTTTTTTCAGGCATTATACCATAATATCTTATTCTCCGCAAGTCATAGGAGCACGGAAAGCAGCCATAAAATCCCGACCACCGCCCCGCCGCAGCTTGCCCAAACAAATCCGTCCTTCCAACTTCTCACCGGCTGGGTGCCAATGAGCCACTTTGCTTCTTTGATAAGCTCCTCATCGGTTACATCCTTGGCATCCCGCCGCAGAATGAAAATCGCCTGCTCAAACAGCTTTGGCTCCGGCGCTTCCACCACGATGACCTGCCTTGAAATCCCTTTTACCATAAAACCCCTCCTTTTTGGAGGTAGCTTTCCCAGCAAATGGCAAATCATTCGTCCTTTGGTCTATTATATCTCCCCTGTGGCTCCCACTCTGTCAGGGGCAGGCGCTGCATCGCCCCGAAAATCCGTTCCTTAAGATCCGGATACTTGGCAGACAGATCGTAAACCAGCTGCTTAATCTCCTCCCGCTTGGTCCGCTTGTCCACAGGGCAGCGGTTTTGCACAATGGGCAGCTCCATTCTTTCGGCAAACGCCTCGATGGTCTTTTCGTGGATATAGAGCATAGGCCGAATTTGCACAATGCCGGTGCGGTCCAAGTCGGTAACCGGCTGGAAGCAGCCGATCCGCCCCTCGTAAATGAGATTCATCACAAAGGTATTCACCGCATCGTCAAAATGATGCCCCAGGGCCAGCTTATTCAGCCCCCGATCCAAAAGCGCCTGATTGATAGCGCCACGGCGCATTTTGGCGCACATAGAGCAGGGATTTTTCTCCTGCCGGTAATCAAATATAATTTTGGAAATCTCGGTCTTAACGATGGTCAGCGGAACACCTAAATCATCGCACAGCTTCTGAATCGGCGAAAAATCCATAGAGAAACCCAAATCCACCGTTACCGCTTCCAAGTAAAAATCAAAGCCACAGTGCCGCCGCAGCTCCGCCATCAGCATAAGCAACGCCAGCGAATCCTTACCGCCGGACACACCGATTCCGATCCGATCCCCCGGCTCTACCATCTTATAATCCTCGGCGCACCGCCGCATCAGACCAACTAATCTTTGCACAGGACATTTCCTCCAAAATAAATGTAAAATCGAAAGTGAGCATTTAAGAGCATTTAAGAGAAAACA
>JAZOVI010000042.1:0-29610 GCA_045658625.1 Faecousia sp. | reverse complement strand
AGTAATCAGTCGGTTGGCAGAGTCGTAAGTGAAGGTACTTTCACCGTCGCTCAGCATATTGCCATCCGAGTCATAGGTAACGGATTCGCAGTTAAATACGGTCAGGCGGTTATGGATATCGTACTGGAAGCAGCTGTCCGGCGCATCTGTTACGTTGCCTGCGGCATCGTAGGAGAAGGTCTCCTCACACAGCACTTCATCACACAGATTCTTCACTTTTCGCTTGGTTACACGACTCAGCGCATCATAAGTATAGCACAGTTTGGTAGAATTTGCAAGCACCGTCTCTTCGACCACCCTCGACAGGTTATCATAGGTGTAGTTGAAGCCGGAGATAACTGCGCCGGAGGCGGTCCTTTCCACGGTGGAGGTTACCCGCTGCATATTGTCATAAACGGTGGTAGTCACGCTGCCGTCGGGCTTCGTAACACCGATTACCCGATTATTGACATCGTAGGTGTAGGTGGTTACCCGGCCTGCCCAGTCGGTAACGCGAATCAGATTATGGTTTGCGTCATAGGAATAGTTAACTGCCGTGTTATCCGGGTAGACCAGTCGGGTCAGGTTACCTGCGGCATCATACTGGTAGCAGATCACCTTACCATAGGTGTCGGTATAGCTTGCCACACGGTTCAATTCGTCGTAGGTTCTGGTGATTGTACCGTGGCTGTCGGTAACGGTCAGCACATTGCCGTTTGCGTCATAGGTATAGCTCACCGCACCCTCAGGTGAGGTATAGCCGGTAATTCTGCCCACAAAAAACCGCATTGGAAATGATTCTTCATAACCAATGCGGCAAAACTATTTAGTTTTCTTCTCTGGGACAGGGACTAATACAATACCTTTATTGGCGATATTCTGAAAAACTCCACACTCGAAAACGAATTAATACAACAATTTTAGGAAGCAACATAGCAAACAGCATAGCGAATATAATTCCTAATGTCCACATGCAAAATCCCAAACCTAATCCTGTATTCTGAAAATCATCCCGTAACAGCCTAACAAGTATCATTGGAGAACCAGAAAGCGAGAAAATTAATGCAACCCATTTGGGTATGGGATTTTTCTTAGCTATGATTTTGGGCGCTGATTCTATTGTATTATCTTTCAGTATTTTATAAGCTTGGTAAGATTTAGCCCAAAAATAGGCTGTAGTTCCTATCGCCAACACCAATACAACGGCATGAAGCCATGTAAACATAGATGTTTGAACTTTTTCGAGCTCATATTGGGATATTATTATATACCCCAAAAATAATTTTGTTGTCAAGGCAAACAGCCCTATACCAGTTAAGGGAAATTGCCACAAAGTTTTATGGTACTTTGTTAACAGGATGAAATATATAATATCAAAAAAAGCGAAAAGAATATATGTATAAAAATTTGTAGTACGAAAAAGTAATATCGCAAATATTAACATAAAGACAGTAACACCAATATTAAAAGCCATACATATTTTTGGTAGGGATTTATCCGTGTTCGTAGTATCGTTTATATTCAAATATAATATTACTTTTTGTTTTTCCATAATTAATTATTCTCCACAAAATCTTCAATATACTCTTCTCTGATCCAACTAAAGAGACCATCCAAAGCAAGACCCACAAAGAAGCCTGTTAATAAACCAATAGCAGTTCCAACACCTGGAGCGACGACAGTTCCTACTGCAAATCCAATCTTTGTGGCTAGGGCTGTAGCTCCCGCACTTGCGGCGGCAGATGCTACAGTGGAAACCGCTTCTGTGGTTGCAGTGTATGCTCCTACTATGGCTTTATCTTGTGTTGATTCATACTGATTAGCCTCATAAGCAGTATTTGCAAGAAGACCTACAGCGTCTAGTATAACACCTGGAGTATCAAAAGAATTTTTAAATGCACCTTTGAACGTTTGCGATTGAAGGAGATCGTTAATTCCATTAAATTTTTTCACATTGTCCGCTCGAATACGGGTCTGTTTAATACCATACTTCGCTAAAACATCTCGATTTCCTTTTATAATAATGTAGTCGCCCTTGTGAACAAACTGAACCTTGCCATGTATTAATTTCACTGCTTTAATAAGTTCTTCAGTATCTTTTGTATGTGAATATATATTCGTACCTTCTGTAATCAATTTACATAAAATATTTAAATATTCATCAGATCCATATTCTATTTCATCACCTGTTGTTTCACCACGGGTATCAGGGCTCAACCCAAGCATATCATCAGTGGAACCGATATCGCCCATAGAATAGGAAAATTGGTCATTGATATTGGCGCCGGGGCCTGAAACGGCCGCATACAGCCCAAAGGGATCTGTCAGGGAGACCGGGTTGCCGTTGGCATAGGCAAAGC
This sequence comes from Faecousia sp., assembly GCA_045658625.1. Lineage (GTDB taxonomy): Bacteria > Bacillota > Clostridia > Oscillospirales > Oscillospiraceae > Faecousia. The sequence continues at coordinate 27,271 of JAZOVI010000042.1, read as the reverse complement.
GGTTGAGGGTAATGGCATTGGAAATGTCACCGGCGATGACGTCCGCGTTGATGAACCGCTTCATCTCAGGGGAGTAGTACCGGGCGCGCATATAGATAAGACCGTTCTTGTCGGTTACCACGCCGTCTTTACCGTTGTAGCCGAAGATCACATCGCTTGTACCGGTTCTGCAGATACACTTACCGTAAGTATCATATGCGAAGGTATCGGTAATATTACCGCATCCGTCAGTGATGGCAACGGTGCTGCCCCGGAAATCGAAGTGGTAAGTCTTAAAGGCATTGCCGGTTTCCTCACCAATGAGCCCTCTACCGTAGACATACTTGGTAACTGCACCGTTTGTTGTCTTAGTGAGCAATTTACTCAGCCTGCAGTTGGTATCGTAGGTGTAGGTAGTATCTTCCTCCGTGCAGAGATTGCGGATACGCACATCCTCAGCGTTGTAGGTATAGGTATGACCACCCGCAGTAATCAGTCGGTTGGCAGAGTCGTAAGTAAAAGTGCTCTCACCATTACTCAGCATATTGCCGTCCAGATCGTAGGTAACAGCTTCGCCGTTAAATACGGTCAGCCGGTTATGGATATCGTACTGGAAGCAGCTGTCTGGCGCATCGGTTACGTTGCCTGCGGCATCGTAGGAGAAGGTCTCCTCGCACAGCACTTCATCGCACAGATTTTTCACTTTCCGCTTGGTTACACGACTCAGCGCATCATAAGTATAGCACAGTTTGGTAGAATTTGCAAGTACCGTCTCTTCGACCACCCTCGACAGGTTATCATAGGTGTAGTTAAAACCGGAGATAACTGCGCCGGAGGCGGTCTTTTCCACGGTGGAGGTTACCCGCTGCATATTGTCATAAACGGTGGTAGTCACGCTGCCGTCGGGCTTCGTAACACCGATTACCCGGTTATTGACATCGTAGGTGTAGGTGGTTACCCGGTTTGCCCAGTCGGTAACGCGAATCAGATTATGGTTTGCGTCATAGGAATAGTTAACTGCCGTGTTATCAGGGTAGACCAGTCGGGTCAGGTTACCTGCGGCATCATACTGGTAGCGGATCACCTTACCGTAGGTATCGGTATAGCTTGCCACGCGGTTCAGTGCATCGTAGGTTCTGTTAATGGTGCCATGGCTGTCGGTAACGGTCAGCACATTGCCATTTGCGTCATAGGTATAGCTCACTGTGCCCTCGGGGGAGGTATAGCCGGTAATTCTGCCCATTGCGTCATAGAAGAGCTGCCGCACCTGATTTCTTGCGTTCGTAACCTTACTGCGGACATTCAACGCGTTATACTCGTAACGCTTCGTACCGCCGGAGACAGTGGACTCTGCGGTGAGCCTGCCCATATCGTCGTAGGTATAGGTGGTGGCGCCGCCCAAGGGTCCGGCAAGACGGGTTACATTGCCCAGTAGGTCATACTCTGCGGTACTTGTATTATTTACCAAATCTCGGACAGCAATATTTCTGCCCCGGGAATCATAGGTAAATGTGGTAGGATGATTTAGGCAGTCCTTTACGCACTCCACCTTACCCATTGCGTTATAGGTATAGGTGGTTGTTTTACCCATTGCATCAGTAACAGAAACAGGATGATTGAGGCAGTTATAAACCGTTTGACTGACAGTGTTGCCCTTTGCGTCGGTGGTCTTTACCACATTGCCGTTACCGTCAGAGGTGGTGGTAAACACATTGCCCCGAGCATCGGTGACGGTAGTTCTTCTACCCAACGCATCATAGCCATAGCGGATGATATTATTGAGGGGATCTTTTACGGATACGCACTGGTTCAACGCGTTATAGGTGTAGGTCGTTACCTGATTCAGCGCATTCTTTACCGTGAGCAGATTGTTATTTGCGTCATAAGTATAGGTAGTTACATTACCCTTTGCATCGGTTGCTGTCAGTCTGTTGCCGAAAGCATCATAGGTATAGCTTCTTGTATTGCCCAGTGCGTCGGTCTCAGAAAGCAGGTCGCCCGCAGCGGAATATGTATATACCGTGGTGCCCGCAACCGCATTGATAACCTTCGTCACCTTGGACATTGCATTGTATTCATAGGTGGTGGTGTTACCCTCGTCATCGGTGACAGTCAGCACATTGCCGTTTGCATCATAGGTCTTAGTCACCACAGCGCCCTTAGGATTGGTCTCCTTTACCACATTACCCACCGCATCGTAGGTATACTGAACAGTTGCACCGTCAGGGAAGTGTTTAGCGGTCACTCTGCCTTGCATGTCATAGGTAATTTGAGTGACATTATTTGCCTGATCGGTAATCTTAACCGGTCTGTTTTCTCCGTCAAATTCATAACGGATGGTGTTTCCGTCCGGGAGAGTAATCACATCATTCTTCTGGTTACCATTATAGGAATACTGGGTTTTGTTACCATTGGCATCGGTAACAGAGGTTTTCTGACGGTTTCCATCGTAGGTATTTACAACCGCCTTACCGTTGGCATCTACCGTTTGGAGCAGATTACCGACTGCATCGTAGACATATTGTGTCACCTTGTTATCTGCGTCAGTTTTGCTCACCATTTGGCCAATAGCGTTATAGGTATAGGTAGTGGTGTTGCCCTTCGCATCGGTCTGCGACTTGAGCAGACCATCCTGGTAGGAATACAAGATTGCGTTTCGGGTTCCCACCTTCTTGCTGGCCAGCATTCCGTTGGCGTCATAAGTGTACAGAGTAACCGTTCCACGAAGGTCGGTATGCCCAGTAAGTTGGTTGCGGCTGTTGTAAACAAAGGTTTCTTCAGGAATCACGCCGCCCACAGCGGGATAACGGATTTTTACCACATTGCCCTTACTGTCATAGGTGAGGGTGGTCTTATTGCCGTTTTTGTCTGTGATTTCTGTAGGCTTATTGAAGCAGTTATAGGACTTAATTACAGAATTACCACGTGCATCCGTTTCCTTGATTACATTGTTGCGCTCGTCGTATTCATAGGTTGTGGCATTGCCGTTCTCATCTGTAAAGCTCACAAGCAAACCCTTATCGTTATACACACGAATGCTTTGCTTACCATTTCTGTTAGTGGTAATGCGCTTATTTTCATCGTAGACAAAGGTAGACTTTAAAGAGCTCTCAATAGCATCCTTCTGAGAGGCGATACGGCCAAACTCATCGTAGGTGTTTTCAAAATAGCAAATATCCTTGGCATCTATGCCGGTTTTCACTCTACCCTTTTCGTCATAAGTATAACGAAGCATATTGCCGTTTACATCGCAGATCTCCGTAAGCAGCGTGCCGCTGTAGGAGAGCGTTGCACTTCTGCCGTCTTCGTCATAAACACGGATTACCTTACAGCATCCATCTTTTTCGAGGTGCATTTTCTTGCCGGATACGCCGTCTGTAATGGTAATGAGATTGTTGGAGTAGGCAATCAGTGTCTCAAAGCCCTGATAATCCACAATCTTCGCCAAATCGCCGCTGCTGTTATAGTATTCGGTCTTTGTACCATTACAATTAATGATGTAAGGATACTGCCGGCAATGATCTACGGTTAGAACATAACCATTTTTGTTAGTACTACGGCAGAGGAAGCTGTTACAGCAGTCGCTTTTTGCCTCATACAAGGCAAAAACAGAGGGATTATTGAACACAAAAGCCATGTTCCCATCAACTTCGATATGCTTCTCAAAGTTGTGATACCAACCAGAGCCAAGCATACCGCTGGCAAGCTGGGTAGAATCGTAATGCGCTACGAGCCGCAAACCTTGACCACCAAACAAGGACATAATCGTATTGCTCAGCATATGGGCACCGGTACAGACATCCACGGGATCTGCAAATGTGCTGCCATGCACTTTATTTACAGGTGTTTCCTCCGCGCAACAACAGACCGTCTGTTCTACGGTAATTTCGCAGCAGGCCAGTGCGCCACTGCCGTCAGTTGCCCTCGCGTAAATAAATGCACGACCGCCAGACTTGGCAGTTACTCGACCATAGCTTGTAACCGTTGCAACAGCATTATTGCTACTCTGCCAGCAAATGGCTTTCTCTGTAGCATTCGTTGGCATAACGGTTGCGTGCAGCTGGTGACTGTTTCCTTTGCAGGTATGGATTTTTTCCATATCCAATGTTACAGCTTCCACGGGAATCGGATCTGTAACTGTTAGACAGCAGAAATCCTCTTTGCAACTACCATCCTGTGCGGTAGCACGGATCATAGTTGTGCCTGCCTTCTGCGCGTAAACAAGGCCGCTTATAGGATTCACTGTTGCGACCGTGGGATTACTGCTGCTCCAATACAGACATTTGTTGGTCGCGTTCTCGGGATATACTGTGGCGCACAAAAACATTGTTTTGCCTGTGATCAACGTTTCCGTTTCAGGGCAGATACATACGGAGGATACAGGCGTTACCGGAGAAATCGGAACAACACTGCTGACCGTTACAGTAAGACTGTCATAGCACCCACTTCCGTCTGTTGCAGTGGCGTAGATTTTGGCGGTACCGACCGCATTGGCATAAATATAGCCATTGGATGCATTTACGCTTGCTACACAAGAATTGCTACTATGCCAAGTCACTCCCTTGCAGTCCGCATTAGCAGGACATACATCAGCTTTTGCGGCATAAGACCAGTTGCCGACCTTCAAAGATATTTCCTTAGGAGAGACGTTGACTGAATTTACACAAATCATAATATCCCTCCTGATTTAGAACATTTTATCTACGATAATCTGTTCGTTGCGGACAAGATTCAGATTGAAGGTGGTTACCTTGCCCATATCGTCTTCAATAGGATGACAGTCTCTTCCGTACTGCCAGACTGCAATCTCATTTCGAGTAATGCCGGACGGAGCAAAAGGCATCCAGTTATCGGGATGGATAAGATGAGAGGTTGTAATGCCGTTGTATTCCTCTACCGTAGGGGCAACAGCCCAAATTAGGCACTTCTAGAACACATTTTTGTTGGTTTGCATACCGCTGCTATATTCGCGGTCAAACGAAAACTTTGCATCAGTATTCGCCTTAAATCCGGGAGTATAGCCCTCGGCCATAAGTACTGTTGCGAAACCCCGCATAAAATTGCGACTGATTTCTTCCATTTCCCCAATTTCAAGAAAAATAGCTGTATCTTTGGGAATATCCAGCTCCAAAGCGCACACAACCATCTTCTTTGCCATAATTACGCCCTGCTCTGCTGTCTGCTTCTCACTGTTGTCTGCATAAACAGGGGCAATTTTACAGCCCTTACCATGCAAGAATTTGATTTCTTCCTTGGTAAGGCAGTTTTCTCCTGTCAGATATCTGCCGTAGAAATTTGGATAGATCTTATTGCGAACGACCCATTCAAATTCCTCAATATTATTCTGAAGGAGGTCGTTTGCCTGAATTTTGGAATCGACGCCGAAAAGAAGTCGATCTACTTGCTTTGCTACTGCAGGCTCCGTAATGGTGGACACAATAGTTTCCTCTTCCACCTTTCTCGCGCTTGCTTTATAAGCATCTCTACATGCCATAATTTTTGTTCTCCTTTTGTTAAGTTATTATTTTTGCAGCTGCAAGCATATTGTATATCCCAACCCAGACAATTGATGTCATTGATAAACTCAACACTCGACCTTTTTGGGTTTCTTTGCAGGCAAAAAAGAACCCTGACAACAAGTGTCAGGGTTCCAAAGTTTTTGAAATGGAATATATTTCTTTGCCGTCTTCCATTCACATAACTGCATAGTCCAGTCACACAAATATGCGCATTTTAGAAGTCCAGCAAAAATTTTTCAATGTATGCAGGATTTAGGTAGCGGTTACAATCTTCTCGAAATATAGCCCAATTCATATTTCGCTGTTCTTCTGTGAATGTATTTATAAAATCCGGGTCATATTTCGCCAAGTATTTATGTGCGTAGGCGAATGCTTCAAAATAACCCTCCCGGATCAAATCCTCACATATTGCAATTAAATGTCCGTTTTGTTTGTTATAAGAATTGATATCCTTCCACCGAATTGCAAACGCAGTACCATCCTCTATGAAAATAATGGCTTCAAAGTCGTATCGATAGGCAACATCAATCCCTTCTACAGAAATAGGAACCAATTCACCATTTTCTCTATTATACGGCATATCAAACGATAAAACAGAATCATTTCCCATTGCTAAAGTAACTCTTGTCTTTTTATAAACAACCTCAGAGCCGTCCTCCCCCACGTTGCGTTTTACTTTGAAAATCGTATAGTTTTCGTAAATGCGATTTTGTGCAGATTCCGAAACGGCAGTTGCGTAATTGCGCGCATTATGAATTGTTGATATGGTTCCGTAGGGAAACACCAATATCTTAGGTAGAAAAATGGCCCAAGCTACCGCAACAAACGCAGCTTGCTTAATAAAAAAATCACGAACCCTGTAATTTTTGATTTTTTCTGCACGATATCCACCAAGTAAACCATAATATGCAAATAGAGTAATATATGCACCTATACTAAACAACAGGTTGAGGAACTGCAATTTGAAATCTGCTGTTTTTACGTTATATAGAAAAGAAGTATCTCTGTACTTTTGCACAACATCTTCGACAATGCCGTGGTAAGAGACAACCATAGAAATGCACATACTTACACAAAGAAGAGTCCATAGTAGGTATATCCATCCGGTTATCTTTTTGTTTTTTGTGCTGGCAGATGCATCTTGCACCAAGTACTTTTGGCAAAAATGAAAAACAAGGAACAGTACAAATGCCTCAACAGGCATCCGTATAATCTGCGCAAGCGCTGAGAACCAAACATCAAAAACAAGCAGAATAAGATCGGATAAAACTCTAATCAAAAAGCACCAAGGAAGTATTTTACCGGCAAATAACGCAAAAAAAGCTTTTCCCGAATATATACTATGTTTTTCTTTTACAATATACGCCATAAGAAAAACCGAACAGCAATAAATAAGCAAATTCGATACAGAATATAATAAATTCTCAAGATTTGTCGTGGAGAAACGGTCTACCACTGTGAATACAAAAGGTCTGTGAAAAAATGTTATCAAATTAAGCCCTATCACAAAAAATATGCTTTCTAAGTACAACAAACTTTTTTTCATACCATTACGAATTCTCATTTACCTTCAACCCCTTCCCGAAAAAGATACCACGCTAACTCAAATTATTAAACAGCTCTTGATAGTCCTCGTCGGCAACTTTGCTTTCTAATAGCTTTACGGTAGCAAAAGGTTCTAACCTTGAGAACACCCAAAACCCTTTTCTAATACCAAATGCAACCTTATCATTAGGATACACTATCGGCGTTTCGGTTAATGCTCCGTTCTTGTTGAGCCACAAATAAGATGCAGCACCGTCATCGTATCTATGATGTTTATCAATAGTAATCTCACAATCATAAATAGGCCAAATATCTGCCTTGTTCCCTGTTGCCTTTTCGTATAAGCTTTCAACTGCATTTTCAATTGCCATTTGAGCCACGGTATTACCGCTGTTACTAAAATATACGCTTAGAGGTATATCGTTGGCACAATTTGCAAATATCTTTTCAACGTCACTAGATCCCGCTTCAATAATAACTCTCTTTTGACCATCGTTGTTTTCCTGAAAAATACATCTCACAAAAACATTGTTTATGTTCTCATTGAGAGAGTTTAGGACGCCGGCAAAAACAGCCGCCAATCCAACTGCTGGTTTATACCCAGATGCTGACAGAACTGAATGTCCAATTTCTCCAGCAAAATTTCCTCCAGATGTTACGATACCAGTATCTTCGTCTTCCACTTCAACACCTGATATAAACTTAAAACAATCAAACTTAGTATCTGTTCTATACACCTTATCAATCGTATTCCATGTGCCATTGTCAGCAGCCTCTTCCTCTAAATGATTTGGTACATGAATATCATAAACAACTCCTTGATATTCTAGACTGCCATACTGCTTTCTGTCAAGAGCACCTTCCTTGTCATCTACATGAACCGTGCAACAACTGCATTTTTGGCTTCCATCAGCTGAAGTCGCAGTAATAATTGCGTTTCCGATACTTTGTGCAATAACGAGACCTCCCGTCGCTTTTACTGATGCAATATCCGAATTGTTACTTGCCCAGCGGACATTCTTATTAGTTGCATAAGGCGGGCGAACATCGGCAATTAAAGTGATCGAATCACCCAGGTTGACATTCACCGTTTCTTGTGTAATAGCAATTGATTCAACAAAGATGGTATCAGTTGCAACGACACTATAAGATCCGGTATTATTTCCATAGGATTTCACCTTAATATAATACGTTTGACTCTTGGTAAGCCAAGATACCATCTTAAAGTTCAGGCCCGAACCACCATCATCATTATAATTCAATCGATTGCAGTTAACATCATAAAGGAAGCCTACCGTATCAAGCGAACCGAGGGTATAGATGGTATAATATGCGGACGAAGGTGGTGTAAAACTATACCAATGTTCATCATATGAACAGCATATCTGGCCATCTCGCTGGCAATCTATATCAAGTTTCTTTGCAGACAGCATATTGCTTGAACAATTATCGTTGTAGTTATTATCAGGTAATGTAGTATACTCAACCCTCAAATTGTAACTGCCGGTATTGCTCGCATACGCCTTAACACATACATAATATGTCGCGCCACAAATCAATTGTTCTGTGATGCTGAAATTAACATTACCCCCATGATCATCATTGATCGCAACAAGATTGCCGTTTGAATCATAAAGATATCCGATAGTGTCTAATGTGCCGATTGTATATATAGTATATGCTTCCGCATTGCTCACATTGGCTATGAACTTATACCAGCGCTCTTCACACGGACAGCAGATGTATCCGTGCCTCCAAGACGCAAGGGATAAATTGATCGCCGTTTCCATCTTGTTGGAGCGCTGACTGTCTGCAGATGTAGTCATCAGTTCGGAGGCAAGCGCCCGTGTACTCATTGTACCATCATTATCTGTGCTTTGCAACATATAGGTTTCGACGCTGCTTACAGCTTCGTCCTCCGCAACTGTCTCCACTTTTTCAATACAGTTCAGCAACTTAATGGCCGCAAGCTGTGCCATACAGATCCTCACGATTACGGTGCTGTCTAAATCAGACTGAGAGAGAATTTCTACGCCCAATGCTTCCATCTCTGACAGCAGTGCTGCTTTTTCAGCAGCTTCGTAAGTAATGCGAAAGATATATTTCTCTGCGGTCTTGGATACTTCCGCAATTTCTTCTGCGTTTTCTACTAATCTCCCCGTAGGATCTAAATTAATTTCCTGTTGGGAGGTTGTTGTGTTTTCTTTCATGTTTTATCCTTTCAATTTCTTTTATTTTGCAGCTGCACAAATATTGTATATCCCAACCCTGACAATCGATGTCATTGATAAACCCAACAATCGACCTTTTTGGGTTTCTCTGCAAAAAAGAACCCTGACAGCAAGTGTCAGGGTTCCAAAGTTTTTGCGAGAGAGGAAATTATCAGGACAGATATTACGAGTACACTATGACCTTCATATGGATGGGATACTATGTTCAATACTTTATATATGATATATTGGGTAGTGACAAAACAGTATTTTAGTGCTATAATTAATATGATCTATTTTTAAGAAGAAGGAGTTTTAATTATGAAACTTTTTTGCAGCTGCATACTCTTCTTGCTTGTCCTGTTTTCTTTTTCTGCCTGTGCTAACTATATCCCCCAGCCTACAGAGCCCTCTGCGCCGACACGACCAGCAGACCCCTCTACGCTGACCCAAGCCGATTTGAAAGAGATTGAAGATTTTCTTAACGATGTGGAAAATAACGGTTTTGTCGGCAGCAACTGCTACACCTCACCCTCCGAAATCGAACTGCTGTGGGTGTTCTATGACGGTGCTGGAATCGGATTGGATATGGCCCAATGGGCGGAAGGGGAAGCCGACGCAGTTTTAGCTGCTATCGGCTGGGAAGAATTTTTTAATTCACCCATAAAAATTCCTGCCGCAGCAGCAAATGCTTATCTACTTGAAAAATGCGGTAAACCTCTCTCCGCATTTAATAGCGGAACAATTCAAGATTTTCACTATGTGGAAAGCTACGATGCCTATTATACAATGCATGGAGATACAAACCTAACATACATAACTGTCCTGAGCGGAGAGGTGGACGGTACATCCGGTTACTACATCATTCATTATCAGTCCCAATGGAATGATCAAACATTTACAGTCGTCCTTAATAAGGTTGAAAAAGGGTATCAGTTTATTTCCAATACAGAAAACTGACAACGTAGCATTTCTATCCAAGGTGCAGAGAGTATTTTCTCTGCACCTTTTATTGCGCCCATCAAAGCATTAAGAACCATATGCAGAATAATTGGGAATACAGTAACCTCTAATATACTTATTTTTTAGCGTCGTGTTATATCTACCAACAACAGTTTGATCGCTAGGCAAACTACCACGATTGCCCTCTATTGTATATACTCTTCCGTCCTCCACTTTTTCAACAATGCCGACATGCTGAAAGTTATCGCTCGTTTCATTCCAAGGTGTACCCCACGAAAGGCCATCCCAATTAAAGAATATTAAATCCCCACGCTTCGGTACATATTCTTCTCTTGTACGATATAATCCATTTGGTTTAAACCATGTGTTAACGCCAGTTGTGCAACTAATAAATTGGGGTAAAACTCCGTGACTAATAAAATCACATTGCGTTGCACACCAACTAGCAAAAATTGCACACCATGGTGTAGTTGCAGGATAATTAAAAGCATTTGTATATTTTACACTGTTGTTGCCCAACTCGTTCTCTGCAATATCAATGAGATCCTTCTGCAAAACAGTTATCGTACACATGCCCTCAGCGCCGCTGCCGTCCTGCGCATAAGCATATACCTGTGTTGTTCCACTACCCACAGTAATCACTGTTCCGGTAGTTGCATCTACAGTCGCCACACTTGTATTTGCGCTTGACCATTGTATAGCTTTATTAGTTGCATTGGCGGGAGATACCACTGCAGACAATGTTACGGAATTGCTTTTGTTCAAGATTACATTGGCGTTGTTAACTGTAACCGACTCCACATAAACCTTATTTTGGACTGCAATACGGAATGTACCAGTATTGTTGCTGTATGCCTTTACCCTTACATAATATGTTCTGTTTGCGGTCAGGTAATAGACAATCTTGAAATTAAGATCAGCACCGCCGTCATCGTTGCTGCTGAGCTGACAGCCGTTTGCATCATACAGAGAACCCATTGTATCTAGAATGCCTTCTGTATGAATGGTGTGATATCCGGTAACACTTGGTGTGAACCGATACCATGTTTCTGCGCATGGGCAGCAGATACAACCGGTTCGCCAAATTTCAAGAGGCAAAGTGACTGCTGTTCCGATTGTATTGGGACAACAGCTACTATAAGTTGCCATCGGTTCTGAGGCGAGTGCCTGCGTACTCATCATACCATCATTATCTGTACTTTGCAACATATAGGTTTCGACGCTGCTTACAGCTTCGTCCTCCGCAACTGTCTCCACTTTTTCAATGCAATTCAGCGACTTAATGGCTGCAAGCTGTGCCATACAGATCCTCACGATTACGGTGCTGTCTAAATCAGACTGAGAGAGAATTTCTACGCCCAATGCTTCCATTTCTGACAGCAGTGCTGCTTTTTCGACAGCTTCGTAAGTAACACAAAAGATATGTTTCTCTGCGGTCTTAGATGCTTCCGCAATTTCTTCTGCGTTTTCTACTAATCTCCCCGTAGGATCTAAACTAATTTCCTGCTGGGAGTTTGTTGTGTTTTCTTTCATGTTTTATCCTTTCAATTTCTTTTATTTTGCAGCTGCAAGCATATTGTATATCCCAACCCTGACAGGTAGCGTCAGGGTTGGGATTGGTTTTTGCGAATATTATTGCAACATTCCACAAAAATGATTTATTGGTAATTAATTTCCAAAATCTGCGGGGCGAAATAACTGTCACCGGTTGCAAGCGCAGAGAAACCGCTTCCCTTGGTTTTTGATTTCAAGATAAATCCATCCACATTTGAAATCGTTTTTGAATGCGGTTTTGTAAGCCAATCGGTAATATCCAGACTTTGATAGCCATTCGTATTCGTTGAATTTGCCACAAGCGAGCCGTCCGGCATTTTGTTATTCCAATTAGAACCAAAGCTGCAGAATCGCGCGTTCAGCTTAAAAGCACTAACCGCTGCATTGCTTTGGTTGAGCTTTGGAATGTGAAGAATGACTTTGTGTACCCGCTTGTCCATCATTTCAGAGATTCGTGAATAATCCAGGCGCGAATATAACCATTGCTCACCATAAGCATCTGAATTGCCGATAAATCCGATTGAACCAAAAGCATTGTTTACCCAGGGGTTGGCACTTTCTACTGTAGTATCCTGAAACAGCTTGTTCTCATATAGATTCATTTCGAAAAAAACTGCCTGTGCCAACGGACTTGTGGCTGATATAGAAATCTGGTACTTTCGGTCGGTCAATTTTTGATATTCAATCCTTGCAGAAGCAATAATATTGCCGTAAGCATCCAAAGAACCCAAACAAGACAGAACCACAAGAGGCCGGAATTCTTCCTTCATAAGCGCAAAACATCGATCATTTGCCCTAATACTGAAATGCGGTCGCCCTACATCAATAGAAAACGTTTTTACGGGAGAGTTCCCTACGTCACATCTTATCGCAACACCGTTAGTTGTTGGAGAGATAACGCAAGAACCGCTTCGTGTCTGTTGCGGAGAAATCAGTGTTGGCTTTTCCGGCAGTTTCAAAGAAACAGACACTTCTGTGTTTTCCATCAAAAGATTTTGTGACAAGGTAATATTCGCATTACTCCCGACGGCGTAAATTGTATCTCCGTCTTTGTGAAATTTCATATCAACAAGCTTACGTGTCTTTGCATTATAAATCGGTGTACGGTATTGTGTGTGCTGCCACAAAAGAAGGAGGTTTGATCATATGGCAAAACGCAGAGCTAATGGCGAAGGCAGCTTAAGAAAAAGAAAGGACGGCCGATGGGAAGGGCGATATACCACAGGAACCGATCCCGACACCGGCAAAGCCATCGTCAAAAGTGTCCTGGGCAAGACCCAGGCAGAGGTCAGGGATAAAATGAAGAAAGCAATTGCGGAAAGCGAAAAACTGGACATCAAACGGTCAGGCTTGTATACGGTGGGCGAGTGGATGGACTTGTGGTATGAGATCTACGCCAAGCCGAGAATTCGCGAGAGCACTTCCGTCTACTACAAAATGTTCATCGATACCCACATCCGTCCCACGCTTGGCAATATCAAACTGAATCAGTTACAGACTATGGACATCCAAAGGTTGTACAATACGCTTCGTGAGAGCGGCAGAATCCGGAAAGAAATCAAAGATAAGCAACCAGGGCTGAGCGTCTCTTACATCCGAGGGATGCATAATATGCTGAAATCTTGCCTTAGCAGTGCGGTAGAGGAGCAGCTGATCTTGCGAAATCCGGCAGAGAGATGCAAGCTGCCGAAAGCAGAGAAAAAGGTAATGAAGGTGCTGCCCCAGGAGCAGCTTGGAAGCTACCTTGCCGCCGCCGATAAAAGAGGTCTGCTCCCTATGTTCTTCCTGGAACTAACCACAGGACTTCGCAAGGGAGAATTGGTACCGCTATTGTGGTCGGACGTGGACACGATAAATAATACGATCTCTATTTCCAAGCAAGTTTATAGAGCAAAGGGACGACTAGAGGTGCAACCGCCTAAGACCGATAACTCCATACGAAAAATTGCCCTATCCGAGGAAACCATGGAGCTTCTAAAACAGGAACACGACAAGCACCCCGACAATCCCTTCCTGTTCCCTTCACCGGTGACCGGTGGGATATACCACCCCGATTCGGTGGTGAAACTGCATCAGAAGATTCTCAAGGATGCCGGATTAGAGCATATACGCTTCCACGATCTGCGACACACCTTCGCAACCCTTGCTCTACAGAACGGGGTCGATGTCAAGACCGTATCCAGTATGCTGGGGCATAGCAGCGCCGGATTCACCCTGGCCACCTACACGCACACTACGAACAAGGCACAGGAGCAGGCAGCAGCAAAGATGGGAAGCCTGCTAAAACAAGCACTCTGATCCTTCTCAAAAAGCAAAAAACCGGGTGGACAGCAAGTTCACCCGGTGCTATTTTGCAAATAAAAATTTGGGTCAAATCTGGGTCAAACCAGTTTGGCGATGGTTTTTGTAAGCGCAAAATTTGGAGGAGAGGGAAAGGTTCAGTTGCATTTTTAGCTGCACAAAGCACACTTTTCTTCAATAAACACCCGCTGTTACCGGGTTAATAATTCGAACTATTTGGGAAGTAAACAAAAGAAAAGTTCCGATTTCAAGAAGAAATCGGAACTTATGGGGTGGGTAATGGGACTCGAACCCACAACGCCCGGAACCACAATCCGGTGCTCTGCCAATTGAACTACACCCACCATATTAAGTTAACTGAATGGCACGCCAGGAGGGACTCGAACCCCCGACCTACTGCTTAGAAGGCAGTTGCTCTATCCTGCTGAGCTACTGGCGCATCTATGGAGCGGGTGACGGGAATCGGACCCGCGTATCCAGCTTGGAAGGCTGGTGTTCTACCATTGAACTACACCCGCAAATCCTATTCAGCCATAGAATTTTAGCATAAGAAACGGCCTGTGTCAAGGCTTTCTTTGCAGAATCTCAGGGATTTTTTCATAAATCACATCTGCAACCGCGCCGTCCCCGCAGGGACACACATTGGGAAACCGATCTGCCACCACACCATCTGCCGGGCAGAAGGCATAATCTGCGCCTCTGAGCATCGTCAGATCATTTTCCGCATCACCAACACAGACGAGGATTTTCTTTCCCAATCTTTCCTGTAACTCCCGGGCTGCCCGAAGCTTGGAAACGCCCTTAGCGTGGATATCCACCAGCTTGTCACACGCCCGGAATACATCCACCTTGTCTCCGTACAGCCGGTTGATTGTCTCCTCAACACGGTCAAAGTAGGAAAATTCCTCCTTCGTTCCCTGATACAGGCCGGAAACGGTACAGCTGGTGGTCTCTCCGAAAAGGGTAAATTTCAAAAACGGGCCCATATCCTGTCCGTGTTCTGCCCGGGCATAGTCCCAACCCATATTTTGATAATAGCTTTCCGCATTCGTTGGGGTGCTTACAAAATAATGGGTATCCGTAGCCTGCACCTCCAGTGTCAGATCCGGGAACAGCTCCATCATTTTGTCCAGCGTCTCCCATACAGGCAGGTCAATCTCATGGCAGTTAACAAGCTGCCCATTATCCCAGGCAGCGCTGCCGTTATAAAGCAGCAACGGCGCATTTACCGGCACATCCATATGGGCTTTCATGGTATTGGTACTGCGGCCGGTATTGATGGTAAATGTACCGCCGTTTTCCATAAAATAGTGGATTGCCTCAATATTCCGGGCAGGGATTTTTCCGTCCATGCCGGTAAGTGTTCGGTCGAAATCAACCGTTAGTAATACATCAGAAAACATTTTTTCAATCACCTAACGAAAATCTCTTTTCTAAAATTTCCAAAACGCCCTGAAAATATTCAGGCAAGTCTGCGCTTACAATCACAAGTCGCTCATCCCGAGGATGGCGGAAACAAAGAATACCTGCGTGAAGAACCTGACTATCCTGCCCCAGTTCCGGTTTTTTGTGGCCATAGACCATATCTCCCACAATGGGATGGCCGACGGAGGCCATGTGCACCCGGATTTGGTGAGTGCGGCCAGTTTCCAAATGGCAACGCACGTGGGTATAGCCCCGGTAACGCTTGACCACTTCCCAATGGGTCACGGCATTTCTGCCGTCCCGGGCGGCAATGCACATCTTTTTCCGATCAGAGGGATGTCTGCCAATGGGCGCATCCACCGTTCCCTTATCTTCCTTAAAATTGCCGCAAACCACCGCTTCATAGGTCCGCGCCATAGTATGATCCTTTAGCTGGGAAGCCAAGATCACATGGGCAAAGTCATTTTTCGCCACCGCAAGCAGTCCCGAAGTATCTTTATCAATTCTGTGGACAATTCCGGGCCGCAATTCGCCGTTGATACCGGAAAGCTGATCTCCCAGGGCATACATCAAACCGTTAACCAGCGTATCGTCCTGATGCCCCGCCGCCGGGTGGACAACTAAACCCTTTGGCTTGTTCAGCACCAGCAGGTCTTCATCCTCGTAAACGATGTCCAGTTTCATCTCCCGGGGCTGAATGTCCGTTTCCTTTGGCTCAGGAATCGTGAGAGAAATCTCCTGACCGGCAGTTAGGCGGTCATTTTTCTTGCCCTGTTTTCCGGAAAGAAGGACGCAGCCATCTTCTATCAGCTTCTGGGCGCCGCTGCGGCTTAAATTTTCCACGGAGCGAGCCAGAAAAGTATCCAGCCGCTCCCCGTCCAAATCTGCCACTAAAATCATTTTTCGTCCTTCCAAAATCCCTTGTTAAAAACAAGCAGGTGAACCATCAGTAAAATACAGCCGCAGGTGATAAAGCAGTCCGCCACATTAAAAATAGGGAAATTCATAAAATCCAGCCGTATCATATCCACCACATAACCCAGTCGGACACGGTCGATCATATTACCCAGGCCGCCACCGAAAACGGCCACTACGCACCAGCGCTCAAAGGTGGTTAAACCCATTTTCTTCGTAAGAAACTCCCAAACCATTCCTGCCGTAAAGATCAGGAAAATCAGCACAAACAACCAAATCATCCCCTCCATAGCAGACCAGGCTGCGCCGGTATTCTGGGTATAGGTCAGGCTAAACAGGCCGGGGATGGCATCCATATGGCCAAAAAGGGGAATATTCTCCACTACCAAAATCTTCGTCCATTGATCCAGGCCCACGATCACGCCGGCAAACAGGAGCATAAACAGGTATTGCATACCATTTCCTCCAAAGTACAACATCTTTGTTATTTTACCATTTCCTGTATAGGTTGTCAAATTGAAATAAAGCCCTCTCTGTTAGAGAGGGTCATGTAGGGCTCCGCAGCGATTTAAAGACAAAGGGAGACACCGGTAGGCGTCTCCCTTTTTATCAGCAGTAAAAATCCTTAATCTTCTTGGCGCGACTGGGATGGCGCAGCTTGCGGATTGCCTTGTTTTCAATCTGGCGGATTCGCTCACGGGTAACGCCAAAGTTCTGACCCACTTCTTCCAAAGTATGGGTACGGCCATCGTACATACCGAAGCGCATACGCAAAACATCGGCTTCTCTCTCGGTCAGGGTATCCAGAATTTCCTTCAGGGCTTCTGCCAGCATGGCATTGGAAGTAGCGTCTGCCGGACCGGGGGTGCGCTCATCTTCCACGAAAGAGCCGATGGAGGTATCTTCTTCATCGCCTACAGGGGTATCCAAAGAAAGGGTATCCGCTGCGGTGCGGTTTGCCTCGATAATCTTTTCAACAGGCAAATTCAGCTCGGCTGCAATTTCCTCCACAGTAGGCTCTCTGCCCAGCTCCTGCACCAGCTTCCGGTTGCAGCGGGTGGTCTTATTGATGACCTCCACCATATGCACCGGCACACGGATCGTCCGGGCCTGATCCGCAATGGCGCGGGTGATGGCCTGCCGGATCCACCAGGTGGCATATGTAGAGAATTTATTTCCCTTTGTCCAGTCAAATTTGTCTACAGCGCGGATAAGGCCGGTATTGCCTTCCTGAATCAGGTCCAAAATATGCAGACCACGACCGGAATATTTCTTGGCAATGGATACCACAAGGCGGAGGTTTGCCTCTGTCAACTTATTTTTGGCAGCCTGATCGCCCTCGGAAACCCGCTTTGCTAAATCTACTTCCTCGTCTGCAGACAAAAGGGGAATCTGACCGATCTCTTTCAGGTACATACGCACCGGATCATCCAGATTAAATTCTGCAGCCAGGTCTACCGGGTCTACCAGAACCTCTTCCTCCAGATTGTCCAGATCACCGTCTGTAAGGTCATCGCCCAAACCGTCCAGGTCATCGCCAATATCCAAATCCAGCTCAGCGCTGATAACCTGAATATTCATAGCCTCCAGGCGGTCATAAATCTCTTCGATTTTCTCAGGTGTCAGATCCAGTTTTTCAAGCTCCGCCGTCAGGTCAGATGCGCGGATCATACCGTCTTTTCTGGCCTGGGCAATCATTGCCTGAATGGCAGCCTGGGCATCCTCTGCGCCTTTGACCACCTTTTTCGTATTCCCCATGATTCTTCCCTCTTTATTCGGTATTTTTGCTTTTTTCACAATACCGTACAACTATACCCTGTTTTTTGTATTTCGGCAAGGGTTTTTTCCGAAAATTTTTCAAAAAAAGTGGAATTGGGCGATTTTTGCCCTGCCTTTACACAGTATTCCCCCTATTTTTCGAAAAAATACAGTTTACATCCCGGGGGAAATTCAGTATAATTAGGAAAAATGCGGCGCATTGCCGTTTTTCATTATTGAGGTGCAAGCTATGACTGAGCTTTCAAAAATTCGTAATTTTTCCATCATTGCCCATATTGACCACGGCAAGTCCACCCTGGCAGACCGGCTGCTGGAGGCTTGCGATGCTGTGGAATCCCGGCAGATGGAGCAGCAAATGCTGGACTCTATGGAGTTGGAGCGGGAGCGTGGCATTACCATCAAAGCTACTGCCGCCACATTAAAGTATAAAGCCGATGACGGAGAAACCTATTCCCTGAACCTGATCGACACCCCCGGCCATGTGGACTTTAACTACGAAGTTTCCCGGTCCTTAGCTGCCTGTGAAGGCGCTGTGCTGGTGGTGGATGCCTCCCAGGGTGTAGAAGCCCAAACTCTCGCCAACACCTACCTTGCCATCGACGCAGGGCTGGAAGTCCTCCCTGTTATCAACAAAATCGACCTGCCTGCCGCCCGTCCCGCCGAGGTTAAAGCCGAGGTAGAGGATATTATCGGCATTCCCGCCCAGGACGCCCCGGAAATTTCCGCCAAAAACGGCATTAACATCCACGATGTACTGGAAATGATCGTCCGGGATGTCCCCGCCCCCACCCGCGACCGTACTGCACCCCTGCAGGGTTTGATCTTCGACAGCCAGTACGACCCTTATCGGGGCGTTATTGTCTATATCCGCGTAAAAGCCGGCACAGTAAAAGCCGGTATGGATATTAAAATGATGGCCACCGGCGCTACCTACAAGGTTGTGGAAGTGGGCACTATGAGCCCTATGGGCCTGATTCCCGCCGATGCCTTGGGCGCAGGCGAGGTCGGCTACATCACCGCTTCCATTAAGACGGTAGCGGATACCCAAGTTGGTGATACCGTTACTACTTTGGAAAACGGTGCAACAGAACCCCTGCCCGGCTACCGTCCGGTACAGCCCATGGTCTTTTCCGGCGTTTATCCCGCTGACGGTGCAAAATATCAGGATTTGCGTGAGGCTTTGGAAAAACTGCAGCTAAACGACGCCTCTATGTCCTACGAGCTGGAAAGCTCCGTTGCCCTGGGCTTTGGCTTCCGCTGCGGCTTCTTGGGACTTTTGCATATGGAAATTATCCAGGAACGGTTGGAACGGGAATACAACTTAGACCTGATTACCACCGCTCCCAACGTTGTCTACCGGGTTACCAAGAATACCGGTGAAGTCATTA
Source organism: Faecousia sp. (assembly GCA_045658625.1). GTDB lineage: Bacteria > Bacillota > Clostridia > Oscillospirales > Oscillospiraceae > Faecousia. The sequence goes on along the minus strand of JAZOVI010000042.1, from coordinate 7,693 downwards.
TGGTGGCAAACCCCCTGGATTACCCCGATCCTATGGAAATTCAACTGGCAGAAGAGCCTTTTGTAAAGCTCAACCTCATTGCACCCCAGGAATACGTGGGCAATATGATGGATCTTGCCCAGCAACGCCGAGGCGAATTTAAGGATATGGTCTATCTGGACGCCAACCGGGTGGAATTGCACTACGAAATGCCCCTCAACGAGATCATTTACGACTTTTTCGATGCGCTAAAATCCCGCACCCGGGGCTACGGCTCTCTGGACTACGAACTGATCGGTTATCGTCCCAGCCGTCTTGTGAAGCTGGATATTCTCTTAAACGGCGATATAGTGGACGCCCTGAGCTTCATTCTCTTTGCAGATAACGCCTATCCCCGTGCCCGGAAGATCTGCGAAAAGCTGAAGGATAACATCCCCCGCGCCCAGTTCGAAATCCCTGTGCAGGCTGCCATCGGCGGAAAGATTATCGCCCGGGAAACCATCAAGGCACTGCGTAAGGACGTCCTTGCCAAGTGCTACGGCGGTGATATCACCCGTAAGAAAAAGCTCCTGGAAAAGCAAAAGGAAGGCAAAAAGCGGATGCGTACCTTTGGTACGGTTGCTGTCCCCTCGGAAGCCTTTATGGCAGTGCTGAAATTAGACGAAGACTAATTTCAATTGACAATGGACAGTTGACAGTTGACAATTATCCATTGTGTAACGCAGAGGATTTTATATGAATAACACCGTTAATGAAAAGAGTTTTCGCTTTGCGATCAAAATCGTAGATCTTTACAGGCTCATTTCTGATACTAAAAAGGAATTCGTAATGTCTAAGCAGTTATTGCGCTGTGGAACCAGCATTGGCGCAAATGTTGCTGAAGCCCAACAAGCGCAGAGTCGAACTGACTTTGTCGCCAAACTCAGCATTTCTCTAAAAGAAGCCTGTGAAACAAACTATTGGCTTCGTCTTTTACATGCCACAGGATATATTTCTGATGATGTATTCAGTTCATATATTGATACTTGTCGGGAATTAGAAAGAATGTTGACAGCAATTATTAAATCCACAAAACCGTAGGCTTTTCCTTAACTATCCACTGTCAACTGTCAATTGTCAACTTCGGAGTATGCTATGCCTATTTTTGCAAGAAAACACAAGAAACCCTTGGGCATTTATGTCCACGTACCGTTCTGCCGGAGCAAATGCACCTACTGCGACTTTTATTCCCTGTGCGACGAAAAGCTGCGGGAGCAATATATCAGCGCCGTCTGCGCGCATATCCGGGAAGCCGGGGAAGCCGCTTCGCTGCATATTGTAGATACCATTTATTTTGGCGGTGGCACTCCCAGTTTTTTAGGCGGAGAAGAATTAAGTCTTATTCTGTCCACCATCCGGAAGCATTTTGATGTTACCGCCGATGCGGAAATCACCTTTGAGGCCAATCCCGACTCCGTTACCGACCGGCTTCTCCACCGCTTACGCAGCGAAGGCTTTAATCGGGTGAGTCTGGGCATCCAAACGGATAATGACGAGCATTTGGCTATGTTAGGCCGCGCCCATAATTATGAGCAGGCTGTGGAGGCTGTGAAAAAAATCCGCAAGCACGGCTTCCGGAATTTGAGTGTGGATCTTATGTACGGTCTGCCGGGTCAGTCCATTCAAAACTGGATTCACGCCCTTGCCACCACCGTAAAGCTCCAACCGGAGCATATCAGCTGCTACGGCTTAAAAATCGAAGAGGGTACGCCCCTATATAAGCAAGCTCCGGAATTAGATATTCCCGATGACGACTTGCAAGCCGATATGTACCTTTCCGCTATCTCTTTCTTGGCAGACAAAGGCTACCGGCAATACGAAATCTCCAATTTCTGTAAAAAGGGATGTGTTTCCCGCCACAACCTGAAATATTGGCAGGGCGGTGAGTACTTAGGCTTCGGCCCGGACGCCAGTTCCGACTTTGGCGGTCAACGGTTTACGGTTATTCGTAATCTCCGTAGCTATATCGACGGCATCGCAAACAAAGGGCAGGTTATTACAGAAGTTCAGGATGTTCCTTTCCGGGAACGAGCCGGTGAATACTTAATGATGCGGCTGCGAACCGTATCCGGCATTGACCCGAAGGAATACGAAAAAACATATCTGCTTCCCTTTGCCCCTTTGGCACAAAAACTGGAAGAATTTCGCAAACGGGGACTTGCGGTCTGCACCTTTGACGGCCGCTGGCACTTAACCGGAGAAGGGTTTTTGCTCTCCAACGATATTATTTCCGATTTGCTTTTAATCCAGGATAACTGCAAGCCCATTGCAAAGCGCAAAAGATAATAAAAAGCCCCGGCGCCATCAGGGGGCCGGGGGCCTTGTGTTTTATTTTATTAGCAGCAGCCGCACCCGTGGTCGCGCTCGCAGCCACAGCCGTTGTTGTTGGCATAGCCCACCATATTGTTGCCGCCACAGTTGCAGAACAGGATGATGAGCAGGATAATCCAGCAGAAATTGCCACCACAGAAACCATTGTTATTGCACATAATACTTACCTCCGAGAAATTACTTGCGGCGTTTGCCGCTCATTCCAAGTTATTCCGCAGAGGAAAAAGTGTTACTCCTGAGAAGATGTGTTTCCGGGTTTTTTATGGCGGTAGCGGCGGTGATGATGATTTCTTTTCTTTTCGGGGGCTGTTACTTCCTCGGAAGGCGCTTCCTTGGGCGCCTCCTGAGCGGTAGCCGCTTCCTTTACCGCCTTATGGCGGCGATTGCGACGATTTTTGCGACCCTCTTTCCTCTCCTCCTGGGGCTGTGTTTCCTCGGCAGAGGTCTCATCTGCTATGGTCTCTTCACTGTAGCGCAGGCGGATAGAATCTAAATACCGGGTATTCTCCTCTTCCCGCTCTTCTTTCTTTTTCTGCTTGCCGCCACCGGAGATGGGCGCAAGGTCTGCCGGGATGGGAGAATCGGTTTTCTTAGCCTTGCCGCTTCTAAGGACGGCAATATCGCAATTTTTATGCCAAACAGCCGTTTCTGTCTGCTCCTCCAGACGCACCTTTACCCGCTGGCGGAGTAAATCTACTTCTATTACTGTACCACGACCATCCGGCGTATCCACAAAGGACTCATTCTTGGGGGTAGTTTTGAGCAAATCCTCATAAGCGTCCTGCTCATACTTCAGGCAGCACATAAGTCTCCCGCAAGTGCCGGAAATTTTGGTGGGATTGAGGCCCAAATTCTGGGTCTTAGCCATCTTGATAGATACAGGCTGAAAATCCTCCAAGAAACTGCCACAGCAGAATGGTCTGCCGCAGATGCCCAAGCCGCCCACCATCCGGGCCTTATCCCGGACGCCGATCTGCCGCAGTTCGATTCGGGTATGGAACTGTGATGCAAGGCTCTTGACCAGTTCCCGGAAATCTACCCGTTCGTCAGCGGTAAAGAAAAACAGAATCTTACTGCCGTCAAAGGCGCATTCGGCAGATACCAGCTGCATATCTAAGTTCATTTCCTCGATCTTCTGCAGGCAGGCTTTGAATGCCTTTTCTTCCTTTGCCCGGTTTTCGGCAACAACCTTCTCATCCTGGGCATTTGCCAGGCGGATGACCTCGCGCAGGGGTGAAACCACCTCCATTTTATGAATGCTGTGGTTTCCACCGGCGCAAATGCCATACTCCGGGCCACGGGCCGTGTCAATAATCAGGTGATCGCCGGCTTTGTAGGTCTTACCTGCCGGATCAAAATAATATATTTTCTGCCCGGTGCGGAACTGAACATCCACCACTTCTACGGCAGTATTTTCTTCCTGAGACTTCTTTATTTCTTCCATAGTCTTTCTCCTTATTTAATCAACGCAGTAACCACAATAGTTTCCCGCACAGAGCAGCAACAGATACATTGCCCTGGGCATACTGCATTGCTTTTTGAATTTCATTGAAAGCCGCCATCAGCTCCTGGGCGCTGCGGGCTGTTCCTAATGCTTGCTCTGCCTCTGTTGCGCCATCTTGCCCACTGCGGCATACCAGTGCGCCCCTGAGTAAACCCGACCAAGCTGTCAGTTCCTCAATAAATTTATCCCGCTTCCACTTTTCCATAGAAACAAGCAGCAGCGCCATCCCCAACTTATCCCGTGCCGCAAAGGCGCGGGCAAATTCCGCCGTTTGGGGAGAAATATCCTCTGCCTCGGTAAGGATTTGCTTTGCCTGCCCGAAATAACCGCCGCTGCGGTGAATTGCCGCTTCCCGCACATCCTCGGGGGTGTCCGGAAACTCCTTTATTAAAGCAGAACGCAGAATCTCCGGTGTCAATGCCTGCAGAGACAGCTCCGTACACCGGGAACGGATGGTAGGCAGCAGTTTTTCCGGATTATCGGTTAGTAACAGGAACGCGCCGTAGGACGGCGGCTCTTCCAAAACTTTCAGTAGGGCATTTTGCCCTTCCGGGCCTAATTCCTGGGGAAAAATATAGATTTTCCGCTGTCCTTCATTGGGACGGACGAACACACTTTCCCGCATTTGGCGAACAATACGCACCGGAACGGTCTTATGTTCCGGGTCTTCCACCCAAATCACGTCCGGATGGGTGTTTTGCAGAGCTTTCCGGCAATCCTTACACACAAGGCAAGGCTTTTCCCCCTCCTGACACTGCATAGCCGCCGCCAGTAACCGCGCCAAGGTCTTTTTTCCCGACCCTGCCGGACCGGAAATCAAATAAAAATGGGATATTCTGCCTTGCCGGAGGGACCCGGTCAGGTTTTCTTTCAGGCGGGCATTGCCCAGCAGGCTTTCAAACCCCATAATTTACTCCTAACTGTCAATTTGTGAACCGCACCAAAGCCTCCACCTTAATTGTCAATTGTCAATTGTCAACTGTCAATTATCTTAGCCCCACAATGCGGAAAGCATCGGAACGATCTGCTTCTTCCGGCTCATAACATGGGGCAGAAATACGGTGCTTTCCTTAGGCGTTACACCAAAAGCCTGCCGGACAGTCTCCTCGTCGCCGGCATAGATGACCTGTGTACCTTCTTTCAGTACGTCAGTAAGCATCAGAATCACCACAGAGAAGCCTCTTGTTTTTTGCAAATTCTTCATCAGCGGCAGGAATTCATCCTTGCGTTCCAGCATTTTGGGGCTGTCCACGCAAGTAACCTGTGCCACCGCAAAATCGTGGCCGGCAATATGGAATTCCTTATAGTCGGCATACAGAAGCTCTTCCGCTGTCCGGTTTTCCAATGCCGAAGTGAATATATCCCGGCCCAATTCCTCCAGGGAGATGTTGGCAATCCGAGCCATCCGTTCGGCAGCCCGCACATCCTGAGGGGTGCAGGTGGGAGATTTGAACATAACCGTATCTGAAAGGATCGCAGCAGCCATCATACCTGCCATTTTTTCTGACGGCAAAATGCCCTTATCCTGGAACATGGAGGCGATGATGGTATTGGTAGAGCCAACCGGCTCATTACGGACATAGATAGGATTGTTGGTCTGAATATCTGCCAGACGGTGATGGTCGATGATCTCCAAAATCTCCGCTTCCTCCAAGCCGGGAACAGACTGGGAAGCTTCATTATGATCCACCAGCACCACCCGTTTTCTCCGGGGGCGGAGCAAATGGTAGCGGGTCAGAACGCCGACTACTTTTTCGTTTTCATCCAAAATAGGATAGCAAGGATAGCGGTATTTCAGCACCTGCTCCCGGACCTCGTCCACCCGGTTTTCCAAATGGAAGCTGATCGGCTCTGTGATCCGGCAAATACGGCCAACCGGGGTAGACAAAAACAGCAGTCTTGCCGCCCGATAAGCATCGTGGGGTGTGGCAATGATGCAGGTTTTGGTTTCCATTTCCCGCAGTTCTGCCTGCAGCTCTGCCTGGCAGACAATCACGCAATTTACATTGGCTTCCAGGGCTTTTTTAATCATATCCGGCTGATCGCCGCAAATAACGATGCTGTTTTCCCGGAAATTGAGGAGGCTCTCCCGACTTTGTGGCAGGGCGATAATCACCTCACCGGCAACGGTATCTGTCAGCTCGCCGGCTTCATTGAGAATTTTGCCATCCAAAACAGACAACAGGTTAAACAGCGGGACAGCTTCCAAATTGCCACCGTCAACCATAGACATATGGTAATTTGCCACATCGTCTCGAGACAGCAGGCCAAACAGCGTGCCATCCTCGTTGACAACGGGAATGGAATGCATACTTCTGTATTCCTGCAATAGATACCAACCCCGATCCACCGTTACTGCCGGGGACAAAAAGGGCGGCGTATCGAAATCCAGGTCCCGAACCTGGGTATACATATCGGTAATCCGCTTGGGAGGCTGGAAACCAAACCGGTCCAGCACCATCTGGGTCTCATCGGAAACACGGCCAAGGCAGGCCGCCTCATATTCCCGGTCGCCTACGGCGTTCCGCAGCGCGGCATAGGCCATTGCGGCAACGATGGAGTCCGTATCCGGGTTTCTGTGGCCGGTTACATAAATTGGATCCATAGCGTGTCCTCCTTAAATAGGTAATTAACAATTGACAATGGACAGTTGACAATTATAGTGTCCGCAAGCGGACAGATTTCATTTGTCGGCTTTGCCGACACCTAAATTCTGCATTATACATTCTTAAAGGGTGATTTCCCCCGCTAAGCTTGTTTCAAAGAGCTTTTTGATCTCCTCCGGCATCATTCCCTGGCCCAAGGCCCACATCAGCTTGGTCATAGCGGCCTCGGAAGTCATATCCCAACCCTGGATAACGCCCATATCCAAAAGGCGATTTCCCACCTGATAGACTCGCAAATTGGCGCTGTCATACAGGCATTGGGTGGTAACCACCACGCTGATGCCCATTTCCACCGCCCGGCGGATACCCTGCAGTCCTCGGTTAAGTACATTGATACCGCCCAGGCCAAAAGCTTCAATCACAACGCCTTTATAGCCCATGACCGCTAATGCATCGAAAATTTCGGGAGAAAGGCCGGGGGTCAGCTTCAGCAAAAACACATTTTTACTGATTTCCGGCCGCAAAGCCGCAGGACCGGAAAGGGCGGGCAAGTTTTCTTTGTCTACCGTAAGTCCCCGGTCAGTTACCCGGGCAACATAGCCGGTATTGATGCTCTCAAAGGCGGAAAAGCCGGATGCACGAACCTTTACGGATCGGCAGCCCAGCATAATCTTCCGGTCGAACGCTAAAAACACACCCGGCACACCGGATGCTGCCATTGCAAAGGCTGTCCGCAGGTTGTCCGGCCCGTCGGAAAGCATATGCTGCAGTGGCAGCTGTGAGCCGGTAAATACCACAGGAATGTCGATTCCCGGCAGCATAAAGGTCAGGGCTGACGCGGTATAAGCCATAGTATCTGTACCATGGGCAATCACAATGCCATCGCACTTGCCCCGTTCTTCAAAAACAGCGGCGGCAATGGCCTGCCATTCGTCCGGGCGGATGTTAGAGGAGTCTAGGCAGAAAATATCCCGCAGACGCACATCATAGTAGGCAGAGAGATTATGAATCTCCTGTTCCAGTTCCTTAGGGCCGCCTGGCTCCAGGCCTTCCGCGCCCTGTCTGGAAGCGATCGTGCCACCGGTGGTCATCAGTAAAATATGTTTTCTTTCTTTCATAAACGCCATTTCTCCCCATACTCTTTCATCATCTATTATAGCCGCGAGAAAGGAAAATAGCAAGGGAAATCTGCAACAAATTGACAATAGACAGTTACCAATTCCGTTGTCATTGC
>JAZOVI010000041.1:0-2000 GCA_045658625.1 Faecousia sp. | reverse complement strand
CCCCAACAAGGACACTCTGGAAAACGGCGGAAGACTTTATGTCGGCAATGCCAAGGAGAACAGCAGCGGCATCCTTGTTGTTGAGACCCATTATTTTGTTGAGAATGGCGATACCACTTGGCACATCACCAGCACTACACCTAAGAATGACTTCGACGAAGACGCCCTGAAGCGTGTTCTTAGCTCTATTGAATTTGTAACCGCTGAATAATTCAAACATTTTAAGGAGTAATTATGTTCAAAAAAGAAAAAAGAACGGCTTTTTGGGAAGAATTTAAGACATTTGCCATCAAGGGCAATGCTATGGCACTGGCCGTTGGTACTATCATCGGCGGTGCATTCTCCACCATCACCAAGAGTCTTACCAATGACCTGATTATGCCCATCGTCAACATTTTCCTTGGCGGCGCAGATTTTTCCGAAGCGAAAATCGCACTGCCTCGGATGCCTTGGGTAGAGCCTACTTATGAGACCATCGTCAACGCAGACGGTGTTGAGGTGGTTCAAGAAGTCCGAAACTACCTGACCTATGGCAATTTCCTTTCCGCTGTGGTCAATTTCCTGATTCTTGCCTTTGTGGTATTCCTGCTGGTCAAGGGTCTTAATAAGCTGACCGAGCTGGGCAAGAAGAAGGAAGAAGAAAAGCCCGCAGAGCCTCCCGCACCCCCTGCGCCCTCTGCTGAGGAAGTGCTGCTGACGGAGATTCGGGATCTCTTAAAGGAGAAATAAGATGAAACGGCTTCTTGCCATCACCTTTTTGCTGCTATACTGCGCCTGTCTTTTTTGCGGCTGCACAGAGGATGTTCAGCTTGTGGAAAAGAATGGTCTGCAGATGAAAATCCCTAATTATTTTGCGGACAAAAGCAGCGAGAGCTATGCAAAAGACTACGAATTTTTGTATACCTACGGTGGCATCGGCTTTTTGGGAATTCGAGAAAAACGTTCGGATTTCCCGACAGGTTATGAAAATATGGACCTGGAAGCCTATGGAAAGTTCGTAATTTTTGGAAATCAGCTTTCCTGTGAACTGACAAAAAAGGATGGGTTTTATACCTTCACTTATGAAAAAAACGCGCCGGAGGGAGATCTCACCTATATAGCCATTGTGCTGGAGGATGAGAACGCCTTTTGGACCGTACAGGCTTACTGCCTGACCAGTTTCTATGAAGAAAACGCTTCCTTTCTATGGAAAACCCTCACAGGCGCAAAGATAGGCTGAGCCTATCTAAATAATATTGTTACTATTTAAGATTTAAGAAAGAAGGATCGCAAACATGTACAAAATTGCTCGCAAGGTTGAGCTGAACGCCAATGTTACACTTATGGACATTGAAGCCCCCTTCATTGCCAAAAAGGCAAAGGCAGGCCAGTTCATCATCTTCCGCATTGATGATAAGGGTGAGCGTGTTCCCCTGACCATCGCCGGTTATGACCGGGAAAAAGGTACTGTTACCATTATTTTCCAGAAGGTCGGCTTTGCCACCATCGCTCTGGGTAACCTGAACGAAGGCGATTATATCCAGGACTTTGTTGGTCCTCTGGGCAAGCCCACCCCCGTGGAAGGCAAAAAGAAGGTCTGTGTGGTCGGCGGCGGTGTTGGCTGCGCTATCGCATTGCCCTCTGCTAAGGCATTTAAGGAGGCTGGCGCAGAAGTTACCGTCATTATCGGCTTCCGGAGCAAGGATATTGTGATCCTGGAAGAGGAATTCGCCGCTGTTGCTGACCGTCTGATTCTGATGTCCGACGATGGCTCTTACGCCCGCCACGGTCTGGTTACCCAGCCCCTGAAGGAAATGCTGGAAGCCGGCGAAGAATTTGACGAAGTTCTGGCCATCGGTCCTGTTCCTATGATGAAGTTCGTGGCGCTGACCACCAAGCCCTTCGGCACCCACACCTCCGTGTCCCTGAACCCCATCATGGTTGACGGCACCGGTATGTGCGGCGGCTGCCGTGTTACCGTTGGCGGCGAGACCAAGTTTGCCTGCGTGGATGGCCCTGAG
>JAZOVI010000040.1:0-3267 GCA_045658625.1 Faecousia sp. | reverse complement strand
GCGCGAGCGCCGGAACGGACGGAGACCAGCAGAGGATTCTCCTTGTCGCCGAACTTCTTGCCGGTGATCTCTTCCAGCTTGGTGATGTGCTCCATGATCTGTGCCTGGATGTCGGCATTGATCATACGGCCATCTTCATAGTACTTGGTGCAGGCTTCGGTAGAAACGGTGAAGCCCTGGGGAACAGGCAGACCAATGTTGGTCATTTCAGCCAGGTTAGCACCCTTGCCGCCCAGCAGCTCTCTCATAGAGCCGTTGCCTTCGGTAAACAGGTAAACGTATTTGTGAGACATATAATACCCCTTTCAGTATTTCCGGCTTATCTTTGCCGGATTGTTTTGTTTTTTAGACTTTTCTAAATGAGCGCATAAATTATAGCACAATAGGAAAGAAAAGTAAACCCATTTTTGGGCTTTTTCCGCGTTTTTTCTTAATATTCCCGCAAAACGGCCTTTACAATGCCGATCAGCTCCGCTTCCGAGCCGTCAATGGGGGCGTAATTGTCATTTTCAGGCAGAAGCCAGACCTGCCCGTTCCGCCGGGAAAGGCGTTTTACCGTGGCTTCGTCGCCGATGCGGGCGACTACAATCTGCCCGTCGTAGGCGGTAGATTGGGGGCGGACTACCACCTTATCACCGCTGAGGATGCCGGCATTGATCATGCTATCGCCCCGGACGCGCAGGGCAAAGCAGTTGGGGTCGCCATCCCAAGCCATGGTCCCCTCCCGATTTTCCCAAGCCAAAATCGGCTCACCGGCGGTAACCATACCCACAACGGGAATCTGACCCGGCCGCTGGGCGGTTGCGATGGCCCGCTTTCTGCCCTTGCCGCCGGAGGCGAGAAGAAGCCCCTTTTCCTGCAGCTGCTGCAGATGGTAGCTGACGGATGCCGTGGAGTTAAGACCCACCGCTGCGCCAATCTCCCGGACAGAGGGGGCATAGCCGTTTTCCTGGACAAATGTATTGACAAATTCCAGTATCTCCTGGGCTTTGTTACTCTTTCTGGGCATAGGAAAACCTCCCGTTCCAATGATTTTGTTTATTATAGCACATATGAACGAAAAAGAAAAGAGGAAATTTTACAAATTGACAATGGACAATTGACAGTTGACAATTTCCTGCGCATCAACGCCTCCCTCCTTGAGGGAGATGGATTTTGCGAAGCAAAAGACGGAGGGAGTGTCCTATCATAAGAACGACACGCCCCCAGTCAGTCTGTTCGGCTGACAGCCCCCTCAGTGAGAGGGCAAAGTTCCTAATCCGTCGGCTCTGCCGACACCTTAATTGTCAATTCTCCATTGTCAACTGTCAATTTTCTCGGAATTTCCCAATCGCTTTCGCATATACTATAATCGTATAGCTATGAAAAGGAGTGATTTTATGGAAGTCAGTCAGAAGACCCGGGAGGTTTGGCAGCGGGTACAAGGGGAAGCACCTGCAAATCCGCTGCGGCAGCTTCCGGAGATGATTGCAGAAGAAAAGCAGGACGCCGCCACCTACCTGTATCTTTCCCACCGTTTCGGCGGCAAAGAGGGGGCAATGCTCCGGCGGATGTTTGAGGAAGAACAAACACACGTTACCTGTCTGCGGGGGATTTATCGGATGGTCAGCGGTGAGCGCTGCGCTGTACATACCGCCCCGGCGGAAACAGAAGAGCCGTCCATCGCCCTGCGAAAATGCTATGGGCGGGAAATGCGGTGTCTTGCCGCTTATGAAGCTCTCTCCGGCGACCGGGAATACGGCCCGGTCTTTACCCAGCTTGCGGGTGAAGAACGGGAGCATTGCAAAAACATTTTGCACCTCATCGGCAAAATGGATTTGAAATAAAATTGACAATGGACAATTGACAGTTGACAATTATTGTGTCCGCATTGCGAACAATTCAAATAGTCGGCATAGCCGACACCTTAACTGTCAACTAAAAAAGCCACCCCACTCGGGTGGCTTTTTGCCGTTTCACAAGTTTTTGTTCATAATATATTCAAAAATCCTTGCAAAAGCGAGAAAAAATGATATACTGTGTTGTATAGCTCCCGATTTTATATATCGAGAAAGGTAAACACTATGAAGATTAAAACGCTTGTGAAAAGTTATGACGAGGTAATGGCAATTACACCGACAAAACATTTTAAGCCAATGAAAACCAATCTGTTTTGGCAAACGCTCCTCAAGGTCATCTCCAGGGTCGCCCTTATTCCTTCTCATTTCACACATAATGAGGTGGGTATGGAAAAGCTGGGCAAGGATGAGCCTGCGCTCATTCTGATGAATCACGCGGCATTTACCGATTTTGAGATCGCATATTCTATGCTCTATCCCAGAAAATTCAATACCGTTGCTGCCTTTGAAACTTTCATGGGCCTTGACTGGATCATGAAGCCAATCGGATGCTTTTCAACAAAAAAATATATCTCCGACCCTCAGCTTATCCGCGATATAAAACATTGCCTTGTTAAAAACAAGAGCTCCGTACTTATGTTCCCTGAGGCGGTTTATACTTTGGACGGAACCTCAGTAACGCTTCCCGCATCTCTTGCTAAGTTAATTAAGATGCTTGGTGTTCCCCTTTGTATGCTCCAAACAAACGGTGTATATCTGCACGTTCCCGCTTACGGCTATGTTGTAAACCGTGATGTTCCCCTTCACGCGGAGCTTCGCTACGTTCTCTCTCCCGATGAAATAAAGCAAATGAGCGTCCAGGAAATTCAAGAAGTCATTGACCGTGAGTTTTCCTTTGACGATTTCCGCTGGCAAAAAGAAAACAACATCGTTATTGACGAGTCTTTCCGCGCTGACGGTCTTCATAAAATTCTCTACAAATGTCCGCACTGTCAAACAGAGGGCAAAATGGAGAGCAGCGGCACTACCCTGTCTTGCACGGCCTGTGGCAAGAAGTGGGAACTGACCGAGCTGGGCTATCTCAAAGCGACAGAGGGCGAAACTTACTTCGACCATGTTCCCGATTGGTACAAGTGGGAGCGCGAATGTGTTCGCAAAGAGATCCTTGCCGGTAATTACAGCTTTGACGTTCCCTGCGATATTATGATGATCGTTGACACCAAGGCACTTTATAAGGTCGGCTCGGGCAGACTTTCTCACAATATGGAAGAAGGACTGCATCTGACAGGATGCGATGGCAAACTTGACATCTGCCAAAGCCCGGACACCGCATACACCTGCGAGGCAATTCCTTATTTCTATCAAATCGATGATGTGATTGGTATCAGCACCAACCGCGCCCTTTATTATGCATTCCCCACGGAGCAAA
>JAZOVI010000039.1:0-4047 GCA_045658625.1 Faecousia sp. | reverse complement strand
GCGGTGCTAAGAAGCGCTTTAGCCTCACCAAGAGCGGCAAGGTAAAGAGAGCACACGCTTACAAGAGCCACATCCTCACTAAGAAGACCACCAAGCGGACCCGTCATCTTCGCGCTACTGCTTACGCAGACGTAACCAACGTAGACGCAATCAAGAAGATGATTCCCTACAAGTAAGCGGATAGGAGGATACAGAAATGGCAAGAGTAAAAGGCGCAATGATGACGCGCAAGAGAAGAAATGCTACCCTGAAGCTGGCTAAGGGCTACTGGGGTTCTAAGTCTAAGCACTTTAAGATGGCCAAGCAGGCCGTCATGAAGTCCGGCAACTATGCATACGTAGGCCGCAAGCTGAAGAAGCGTGATTACCGCAGACTGTGGATCACCCGTATCAGCGCTGCTGTTAAGCCCTTCGGCCTGAACTACTCCACCTTCATGAACGGTGTGAAGAAGGCTGGCATCGAGATGAACCGCAAGAGCCTGTCCGAGATGGCAATCCAGGATGCTGCTGCATTCGCTGCCCTCGTTGAGAAGGCAAAGGCTGCTCTCTAAGAACTAAAAAACCGCAGGTGCAATTTGCACCTGCGATTTTTTATTTTGTCTACGGATGTAGGGGTGGCAATCTGCCGCCCGAAAGCCTCCCCTGTGTAAGGGGAGGTGGGTAGGCGTGAGCCTACTCGGAGGGGTTGTCTTTTTGTGATATATTACAATCCCTCAGTCTTATTGCCTGAAGTTGGCAATAAGACAGCTCCCTTTACACAAGGGAGCCTTTGGCGGGGCGTCGAGGACGCCCCCCCTACATTCATGAACGAGAGTGTGTGAACCCTGTTAGATTTTTTTATTGCGTACGGCGGAAAATATGCTATAATAAACTTACAAAACAGAAAGGAGGACCGATTATGGGTCTTATTAAAGCAGGTTTTGGCGCACTGGGCGGCGTTCTTGCCGATCAGTGGAAGGAATATATTTATTGCGATGCGCTACCGGCAGATGTGCTGGCTGTCAAGGGCAGTAAGCGTACATCCTCTCGTTCTTCTAACAAAAAGGGCTTCGAGAATGTGATTTCTCACGGCTCTGTGGTGGCCGTTGCGGACGGTCAGTGTATGATCATCGTTGAGCAGGGAAAGGTAGTGGACATCTGCGCCGAGCCCGGCGAATATGTCTATGACCGGAACACAGAACCCTCCCTCTTTACCGGCAAGCTGAGCCAGTCCATTCCGGCGGTTTTTGCCAACATTGGCAAGCGGTTTGCTTTTGGCGGCGAAGCGCCGATGGATCAGCGGGTGTATTACTTCAACACCAAGGAGCTGGTGGGCAACAAGTACGGCACACCTTCTCCCGTACCTTTCCGTGTAGTGGACCGAAACATCGGTCTGGATATGGATATCGCTATCCGCTGCTTCGGTGAGTACAGCTACCGGATTACAAACCCCATTTTGTTCTATACCAATGTCTGCGGTAATGTAGATTATGCCTACAACCGGGATAATATTGACGGTCAGTTAAAGACCGAGTTGCTGACCGCGCTCCAGCCCGCTTTTGCGAAAATTTCCGCTATGGGCGTTCGCTATTCTGCCCTGCCCGGTCATACCATGGAGCTGGCAAACGCTCTCAACGAAGTGCTTTCTGCCAAGTGGGCAGAGCTACGTGGCGTGGAGATTGTGTCCTTTGGCGTTTCCTCTGTAAAGGCCAGCGAAGAGGACGAGAAGATGATCAAGGAGCTGCAGCGCAACGCAGCTTTCCGGGATCCCAATATGGCAGCTGCTCACTTGGTGGGCGCGCAAGCTGCCGCTATGCAGGCTGCCGCTGCCAATGAGGGCGCAGGCGCAGCTATGGCCTTTATGGGAATGAATATGGCATCCAATGCCGGTGGCGCGAACATCCAGGCCCTTTACAAAATGGGTCAGACCGGTTGGACCTGCCGCTGCGGCGCAGTCAATCAGGGTAAGTTCTGCCAAGAGTGTGGCAGTCGGAAACCTACCGGCGCGCCGATGTACCGCTGCGATAAGTGCGGCTGGCAGCCGGAAGATCCCGCCAATCCTCCTAAATTCTGCCCCGAATGCGGCGACCGCTTCGACGATCGCGATCAGCAGTAAAACTATTACCCCCGGGGATACCCGGGGGTAAATAAGAAAAAGAGGAAAGAGAAAATGAGAGCGGAACTTTTTGGCCCGGAGCATATTGCCTATATTGTGATTTCTACCATTTTGGGCTGTGCATATCTGCTGCTTTCTAAAAAGTATGCAAAAACAGAAAAGGCGCACAGCTACGTCTTGAAAATTTTGGCGTTCCTGCTTTTTGTGGCTATTACGGCAAACCGGCTTTCCCAGGTTTTTCGGTATGAGGAGGTTAGGTGGTATCTCATTATTCCGGACAGCTTTTGCGGTATGACCAGCTTGGTGCTGTCGCTGGCAGTACTATTCGGCAAGCGGAACAATAATGTTTTGCATTTTGTCTGGCTGCTGGGGATTTTTGGTGGCATTTCTACGGTTATTTACGCCACCTTCGTGGGCCAAGGCCCGACGATTTTCTATCTGCCTACCATTTCCGGCTTAGTGCACCATAGTTTGTCTGCAATGATGGTGGTTGCCCTGTTTCTGTTCAAGCAAATTGATGTTACCTATAAAAAGTGGTACTGCACGGTTTTCGGCTTTACCGCTTATATGACGGTGGGCGCATTTTTGATGCATACATTTCATATGAGCGACGCATTTCACATTGCAGAGCCTCTGCTGTCGGATACACCGCTGACCGCTTGGGTGATGGCGCCGATGTATGCTGTGGCTTATGGCATTATTTTACTTGGGTTTGAAATTGCAAAGAGAAAGAAGGCAAAAGCATGAATTTTAAGTGGATTGCCCTGATCGTTATGGGCGTGGTGTTCTTGTTTGACACCTTTGTCCATTACTTAGATACGAAATCTGCCTCCCGTCCTATCCCTAAAAATGTGGCGGATATTTACGACAAGGATGAATACGAAAAATTCCTTGCTTACGAAAAGGACGGCAATAAGCTCTCTCTTGCGCGGCATGTGCTGACCTATCTTGTCAGCTTCCTGCTCATTGGTCTGGACGGTTATGCCGCTATCGTGAATATGGTTGGCGCAGAGGGACTGTATGTGGCGGCTATTGTGGTTGTGATTGCAGATACCCTGATTTCCTCTCTGGTTTCTGTGCCTTTTTCCTATGTGCGGAATATGGGCATTGAGGAAAAGTACGGCTTTAACAAGATGACAAAGAAGACTTTCTTTGTAGACCTTGTGAAAGAGCTGATTATCAGCCTGGGTTTGATGTGCGGCCTCATTTGCGTTGTGGTGGCGGTTCATCAGGCGCTGGGGCACTGGCTCGTGATTATTTTGGCAGGGGTTATTATGGCATTCATTGTGGTGCTGACTTTCCTGCAGCCGGTATTTACCCGGATTTTCAATAAGCTGACGCCTCTGGAGGAGGGCAGCCTTCGCACCCGGTTGACAGAGCTGCTGGAAAAGAACGGTTGTACCGTCCGGCAGATCAGTGTTACCGACGGCTCTAAGCGTTCCACCAAGGCAAATGCCTATTTCGGTGGCTTCGGCAAGATGAAGACCATTGTGCTGTATGACACCCTGATGGAGCAGATGACCGAGGACGAGATCGTGGCGGTATTTGCCCACGAAATGGGTCATAACAAGCATAAAGATACCCTGAAGCTGATGGCAATGAATGTGGTAAATGTTTTGCTGATTGCGGTTTCTTTGTGGGCAGTGGTATCTCTGCCGGAAATCTATCGGGATTTCGGCTTTGCAGGTGTCAATTACGGCTTTGCCTTTGTGCTGGCAGGTACGGTAATTCTGAGCTTCCTGTCTCCCTTTGTGGGACTCTTTACCAGTGGTATGACCCGGCGGGCAGAGTATGCGGCAGATAAGTTTGCGGTAGATGCAGGTTACGGCCCTGAGCTGGTTTCGGCTCTCAAAAAGCTGGCAAAGAACACCCTTTCCTGCCTGTCTCCCCATCCTGTAGTGGTGGCGCTGACTTATTCCCATCCCACAGTCAGCCAGCGGGTAGAGGCTATGG
>JAZOVI010000038.1:0-1928 GCA_045658625.1 Faecousia sp. | reverse complement strand
CGATGACGAGGATGATTACGATTTCGACGACGAGGATGACTTCGATGACTACGAGGAAGGCTTCGACTATGGCGACGAAGAGACCACCATTTATGAGGTGGAGTGCGCCTGCGGTCATATCGTAGATTTCGACGAGGAGACCTTGGAAAAAGGCTCTATGGAATGCCCCAACTGCGGCGAACTGCTGGAGTTTGTGGTAGAAGACGACGACTAATTAAAGGTAAAAGCCGTGGGCCACAGCCCACGGCTTTTTAATTTGCAAAAAAAAGGCGGACGGTGAGGGCGGCGGTGAAGAAGCCTACAAAGTCGGCAATCAATGCGGCAAGAACTGTATAACGGGTCTTGCGGATGCCAACCGCACCGAAATAAACACTGATGGTGTAGAAGGTGGTCTCCGTTGAGCCAAGCATTACAGCAACGGTGCGGCCGATCTGGGAATTAGGCCCGTACTGCGCCATCAAGTCTGCCCCAACCGCCAAAGCGGCGCTACCGCTAACAGGGCGGACTAACACCAAAAGGGCAGTCTCCGGTGGGATACCAAAGAAAGAGAAAACAGGGGAAAGTAGCCTGCCAAGTAGCACCAGCGCCCCGGAGGAGCGGAGCATCGTTACAGCGGTAAGTAAAATCACAAGGGTGGGAATCAGGGTGAGTAAGAGCTTTAAGCCCTGACCTGCGCCGGTCAGCAGAAGATCATAAGTATTTTCTTTTTTTCGGAGCGCCCACAAGGACGCAAAAAGCAAAATGCCCGGGACAATGTAATCGCTCATTTTCGCCACACCTTTCCCAAGAGCCAGGCGGCGGTCAATCCCAGCCCAGCAGAGCAAAGACTGGTTATCCATACGGCAGGCAGAATATCAAAGGGCGTATTGCAGCCCAGCGATGCCCGGAGGGCGGCAACTGTCGAGGGGATCAGCTGAATAGAGGCGGTGTTGAGAACGATGAGCTTGCACAGTTCATCCGAGGCAATGCTGCCTTTTCCTTTTGCCAAATGCTCTGCGGCTTGTATGCCCATCGGGGTTGCGGCGTTTCCTAATCCGAGGAAATTAGCGCAGATATTGGCGCTTAAACTGCCAGACAGGGCGGCGTTTTTCTTTGCGCTGGGAAAAAGTCGGTATAGCAGGGGAGAAAGCAGCCGGGAAAGGGCGTTCGTAATCCCCGCCTTTTCCATCACATATCCAACGCCGGACCAAAGACAGATTGGACCTGCGATAGAAATAGCCAGCGTAATGCCACTTTGCGCTCCCTGAAGTACAGCAACTCCTAAAGCTCCACCGCTTCCCGTGAGGATCGCGGCAAAAATAGAAACGGCCAAGCAGCCGGTAAAAATGTAACTCATTACCATCATTTATCCCTCCATTACACTTTACGCCATTATGGCTTCATCAAGCACATAAATTCTTTATCAAAATATGAAAAATCATTTGACAAAATAATGAATGCTTGCTATTATATGAAAAAGTGAATCGTTTCGGGGAAAGGAAAAGAGAGAATGCAAAATAACGGAATTGTTCGTAAGGTGGATGAGTTAGGAAGAATCGTACTCCCCATTGAAATCCGTAGGATTATGGGAATTGCGGAACGGGATGCGCTGGTAATCAGTATGAACGAAAATGAGATCGTGATGCGTAAGCACGAGCCGATCTGCCTTTTTTGTGGCAATAACCGAAATCTCAAGGATTTTCGCGGCAAAATTGTTTGCAGCGAGTGCATCCGTGATATGAATAAGTAATAAAGCGCCCCACGGAGATTTCCGTGGGGCGGATTTTTATAATTTCAGGGAAATATCATAAACCTCGTTTTTGGGGAGGGAGAGTTCGGAGGCCGTCTGTTTGATAGCGTCCTTTTTGGAAAGACCACTGTCGATCAGTTCCCGCAACCGGGCGGTGATCACATCTTCTGTGATGGATTCCGCTTCCTTTTCCGGCGCG
>JAZOVI010000037.1:0-4962 GCA_045658625.1 Faecousia sp. | reverse complement strand
TGTAACAAAGTTCATAAACGCGCCGGCAAAAAGGATGCAAAGCCGCTTCCACCAAGCCGCCTTTTGGAAGGAACGGGGGTTTTCCGTATCCTCGTCCTCTCCCTCCATGGCACAGTAGCCGCCGATGGGGATGCAGCGCAGGGAATATAAAGTCTCCCCTATCTGCTTTTTGAAAATGGCAGGGCCCATAAACAGGGCAAATTCATTGACCTGCACGCCGGAGAGCTTTGCCACCACAAAGTGGCCCAGCTCGTGAATGAAAATCAGAAAACTAAACAGTAAAATTGCAAATAAAACAGCCATAATATTCCTCGTTTAAGATAAATTGTTGCGTACACACTGCCGTGCGAAGCGGTCTGCTTCTAAAATTTGCTCCAGGGTGGGGTTTTCGATAAACGGTGTTTCCTCTACTGCCCTGCGGACAAGGCGGTAAATGTCGTAAAAGCCGATTTTGTCCTGTAAGAACAGGGCCACCGCCTCTTCGTTGGCACCGTTGAGTGCCGGGCAGGCTGTGCCGCCCTTTGCCGCACATTCCCGTGCCAGCGCCAAGCAGGGAAAGGCTTCCATATCCGGGTTTACGAAAGTAAGTGCGCCGCAGGTGGTTAAATCCAGCGCCGGTACGGGGCATTTTTGTCTTTCGGGATAGGTCATTGCCAGCTGGATAGGCAGGCGCATATCCGGCGCGCCCAGCTGAGCCATCACGCCGCCGTCTACAAGCTCCACAAGGGAGTGGACAATGCTTTGGCGGTGGATGAGAACATCCACTTGGCTAAGGGGTAGGTCGTAAAGCCGCATAGCTTCGATGACCTCCAAGCCCTTATTCATAAGGGTGGCGCAATCGATGGTGATTTTTGCGCCCATCTTCCAGTTGGGATGGCGAAGGGCATCGGCTTTGGTTACTTTTTGAAGCTCTGCCTGATTCATTCCGTAGAACGGGCCGCCGGAGCAAGTAAGAAGTATCCGCTTGACCTCTTTTTTATCTCCCACGCCCATCAGGCATTGGAAAATGGCGGAGTGCTCCGAGTCTACGGGGATGATTTCTGTGCTATATTTCTTGGCTTCTGCCATTACCAGCTCACCGGCGCAGACCAGGGTCTCTTTATTGGCAAGACCGATGCGCTTGCCGGCGCGGATGGCCTCTAAGGTGGGCTTTAAGCCGACCATACCCACCACGGCAGTAATAACGCAGTCCGCTTCCGGGATTGTTGCGGCAGCAATCAAGCCTTCCTCTCCCCACAGAACCTCTATGGGCAGATGGGAGATGGCATTTTTTAAGGCGATGGCCGCTTCCTCGGTGGCCATAACTGCCAACCGGGGGCGGTATTTTTCGCATTGCTCTGCCATCCGGTCTACGCTGCTGCCGGCGGTTAGCGCTACCACAGGGAGTCCTAAATTGTCGATAATATCCAAGGTCTGCCGACCGATGGAGCCGGTAGAACCTAAGATGCTTACACACTTAATCATATTAGCTTACCACAGGAATGAGAAGCAAAAGGGCTTCTGTCAGGGGGGCGACCAAGGTCATAGAGTCAAAACGATCCAAAATGCCGCCGTGGCCGGGAATGAGATTGCCGTAGTCCTTAATGCCGGTCTGCCGCTTGATGGCAGAGAAGCTCAGGTCTCCAAAAACACCGGCCATTGCGCCCAGGATGCCGTAAATCACAGCGTAGAAGTAATTGACTTTCATCTGGAAGCCAAACTGCATAATCAGGCAATAAATAAGCATAAACAGCACCGTAGACAGTACGCCGCCGAATACGCCCTCTACGGTCTTATTGGGGCTGACCACAGGAGCAAGCTTATGTTTGCCGAAGAACCGGCCGGCAAAGTATGCGCCGGTGTCGGATGTAAAGGCCAAAATAAAGGGAATGAAAATGAGGAAAATGCCCTTTTCCTGGGCGAAAATCCGCACGATAGCGGAAAACAGAAAAGGCACAACGATGCCTGCCATAAAGGAAACTGCCACCTCGGCATAGGGCAGCTTGCATTTAGATAGCAGCAGCTCCATATACAGGAGGCTGACGAAAATAAGCATACCCACAAGGCCGATGCTGTAAACCATACCGAAAAAGCCCCAAATGGGAACGGCAAAAGCAATGACCATAGCATAGATGGTCAGCCGGATGTTTTTTACAATACCTGTTCCCTTTGTCAGTTCATAGGCGGCAATGGCTGCCATTGCGCCAAAAAGCACCGCTGTGCAAACCTTGGGCAGCAGCAAAACAACAATCAGTAGCAGCGGCAGAAGTACAGCGGCTGCCAGTATCCGTGTAATCATACTTTACGCACCTCCAAAGCGCCGATTGCGCCCGTGATATTCGGTAATTGCCCGGTCTAAATCCTCTGCCGTGAAGTCCGGCCACAGCACATCCATAAATACAAATTCCGAGTAGGCGCACTGCCACAAAAGGAAATTGCTGATCCGCATTTCTCCGGAGGGGCGGATAATCAGCTCCGGGTCGGGGATATTTTCGGAATAGAGATATTGGGAAAACGTCTCCTCGGTAATGTCCTCGGGGGCAAGCTTTTCGTTGGCTACACACTCCGCAATGGCACGAGCAGCCCGAACAATTTCGTCTCTGCCGCCGTAATTGAAGCAGAAATTCACTTGCGGTGTGCCGAAAGATGCGGATTTTTCCTCCGCCTCACGGCATTTTGCCTGCAAAGCGGGGCTGAGCCGGGAAAGGTCTCCGAAGAATTTAATCCGGGTGCGGTTTTTTTCCATATCCCGGAGGGCTTCCTCCAGGTATTTTTCCATCAGGCCCATAATGCCCGCCACCTCTTCCTGGGAACGCTTCCAGTTCTCGGTGGAGAAGGCGTAAACCGTCAGGTATTCCACACCCAACTTTCCACAATGCTCTGCAATCCGGCGGAATGTTTCCGCGCCGGCTTTATGACCGGCATTGCGGGGCAGGCCTCGCATTTTTGCCCAGCGGCCGTTGCCGTCCATAATAATAGCAATGTGCCGTGGGGCAGGCAGAGCCGGGGTATTCTTTTTGAAAAGTGCCATAAAAACACTCCCCTTTTCAGACTTTGACGGGGGTGCTGTTCCCAACACCCCCGTAGTATCAGATCGCCATCAGTTCCTTTTCCTTAGCTGCCAGGGCATCGTCGACCTTCTTTGTATACTTGTCCAGCATATCCTGCAGGTCCTTTTCAGCTACCTTCTGGTCATCCTCGGTGATTTCGGATTTCTTCTTCAGGTTCTTTACATAGTCCATACCGTCCCGGCGGAGGTTACGCATAGCAACCTTTGCGTCCTCTGCGTACTTCTTGACCTGCTTGGTCAGCTCCTTACGGCGCTCCTCCGTCAGCTGAGGGAAGTTCAAACGGATCACACGGCCGTCGTTCTGGGGGTTGATGCCCAGGTCGGACATCAGAATTGCCTTCTCAATATCCCGCAGCAGCTTCGTATCCCAAGGCTGAATGACCAGGGTACGAGCATCGGGAGAGGAAATGGTAGCTACACCGTTTAAGGGTGTCTCGCTGCCGTAGTATTCTACAGAGATCCGGTCCAGCACCTTTGCATTGGCGCGGCCGGCGCGGACAGCGCCGAAGTTATCAGCCAGCACGTCCAGGGTCTTATCCATCTTTCTTGCGTATTCGCTAAAATCTACTTTCATTTGTTATGCCTCCTTAACAGTTGTTCCGATCTTTTCACCGCATACTACGCGGACGATATTTTCAGGGTCTTTCAGCGCAAAGCAGATAAGCGTTGCGTGGTTGTCCATAGCGAGGGTCATGGCTGTGGAGTCGGTGGCTTTCAAATGACGGGCCAGGACCTCGTCGTAGGTCAGCTCGTCGAACTTGACGGCGGTGGGGTCTACCACCGGGTCGGCAGAGTAGATGCCGTCCACATTTTTGGCCATCAGGATGGCATCGGCCTCGATTTCCACGCCCCGGAGCACCGCGCCGGTATCGGTGGAGAAATAGGGGTTGCCTGTTCCGCAAGCAAAGATAACCACTTTACCCTCGTTTAAGTACCGGTCAGCCAAATCCCGGGTAAAATACTCCGTAAACTTGGGCATTTCCACCGCAGACAGCACCCGGGCATCCACACCCTGCTGAGAAAGGGCATCCGCCACGGCAATGGAGTTCATAGCGGTAGCCAGCATACCCATAGAGTCTGCGTGGGAGCGCTGCATTTTGTCTGCGCCGTCTTTCACGCCGCGCCAGTAGTTGCCGCCGCCCACTACAAGGCCGACCTGCACACCTAAGTCTGCGCATTTTTTGATCACACCGCATACGGTATGCAGGATCTCAAAGTCGATTCCCCGGCGCATATCGCCTGCCAGAGCTTCGCCGCTGATCTTCAGGAGAATTCTTTTGTATTTGATTTGGGACAAGGTTATCTCCCCCTTCTTTTAACTCCTAATATTGTATAATAAGAAAGCCAAAATGACAACTAAAATTTCTCTAAAAAAGTAAAATGTTTTTGTTTTTTTCCGCTTTGAAATATTTCCCCGGAAATTCCCGGATTTCCAGTTGCAAAATGTGGAACAATCGTTTATAATAAACTGTGATTTTTTACAAAAGAGAGGTAAAAATAATGGCTGAAATGACCGAGAGCAAAAATTTCATTCACGCCTTTATTGAAGAAGATATTGCTGACGGTGGCCGGTACGCCGGACAAACCGTTCACACCCGTTTTCCCCCCGAGCCTAACGGCTACCTCCACATTGCCCACTGCAAGGCCCTGATCATCGATTTCGGCACGGCTGAAAAGTTCGGCGGTCTTTGCAACCTGCGTATGGACGACACTAATCCCACCAAGGAAGATGTGGAATTTGTAGAGGCCATCAAGGAGGACATCCACTGGCTTGGCTTTGACTGGGGCGACCGGTTTTACTATGGTTCCGACTACTTTGAGAAGGACTATGCGTACGCCGTTGAGCTGATTAAGAAGGGTCTTGCCTATGTGTGCGAGCTGACTCCCGACCAGGCAAAGGAAATGCGTGGCGA
>JAZOVI010000036.1:0-16450 GCA_045658625.1 Faecousia sp. | reverse complement strand
TGTGCTCGCCTGGGTCATATAGTAAATCTTCAGCCGGCGGCCCTTATCCGTAGGTGGCTGTACGCGGGCTGTGGCATCGGCGAGAACGCTGTTCAGCGCGCCGGTAGTGATGCGGCTGGTATTCTGCTTATGCACATCCTGGATGACAGCAAAGAGCCTATCCACCCGCTGACCGGTAAGCGCAGACAGGAACACTACTGGGGCATAGGTCATATAGCTCAGGCCGTCCCGGACGGCAGCTTCCTTGTCCCGCATGGTGTTGGTCTCTTTATCTGCTACCGCGTCCCATTTGTTCACGACAATAATGGCCGCCTTTCCTGCCTCGTGAACAAGGCCGGCAATCTTGGTATCCTGCTCCGTAACACCATCGTTGGCATCTACCAGGATCAGGCATACGTCTGCCCGCTCGATAGCGCTGATGGTACGCATATTGGAGTATTTTTCAATCAGGTCATCGACCTTACTCTTACGACGCATACCGGCAGTGTCGATAAAGCAATACTTACCTGTTTCGTTTTCAAAATCGCTGTCGATGGCATCCCGGGTTGTGCCTGCCATATCCGATACAATGACACGTTCCTCGCCCAGGATTCTGTTCAAGAGGCTGGACTTGCCCACGTTTGGCTTGCCGACGATGGCGACTTTGATTACATCGCTTTCCTCTTCTTCCCACTGGAAGTCGCCAAATTGCTCCAAGCACCAGTCAAGCAGATCACCTGTACCGTGGCCGTGGATAGCGGAAATCTCAAACAAATCGCCGATACCCAGGGAATAGAATTCATACACATCCGGGTTTACAGGACCAACGGAGTCGCACTTATTAACAGCAAGGGCTACGGGCTTTCCGCTTTTGCGAAGCATTGTTGCCACGTCCATATCTGCAGCCGTCATACCGGTGCGAACATCCACCACCATAATGATACAATCTGCCAGTTCGATGCCGATTTCTGCCTGACGGCGCATAAACTTCAGCATATCATTTTCTGTTCCCGGTTCGATACCGCCGGTATCTACCAGAGAAAAGGTCTTACCGCACCACTCGCAATCGCCGTAAATCCGGTCCCGGGTAACACCGGGGGTATCCTCCACAATAGAGGTCCGCTGGCCGGTAAGTTTATTAAAAAGCATAGACTTGCCCACATTGGGGCGGCCAACAATGGCCACCAAGGGTTTAGCCATACTACCACTCCTTTCAAAACGCATTTTCCATATTATGCCACAAATCAGCAATTAAATCAATGACTAAAATGTAAAAGAAAAAAGGGATGGTTTCCCATCCCTTTACTTTCTTGCCTTAGTCAGCCTTGGCAGCCAGGACCTGACGGCCATTGTAGTTACCGCAAGCCTTGCAAGCCCGGTGGGGCATTACGGGCTCACCGCACTTAGGGCATACAGAAACGCTGGGAGCGGACAGCTTCCAGTTGGAGCCACGACGCTTATCGCGACGAGCACCGGACACTTTACACTTAGGAACAGCCATGGTTGACACCTCCTTGACAGAACTGCTTGGGCAGCATCTTTAATCTTTATTGAGAAGCTGCCGCAGGGCAGCAAAGCGGGGATCCAGCTCAGGCTGGCAATCACAGGGACCATCGTTTAAGTTCTTACCGCATCGGCAGCAGAGGCCTTTGCAGTCCTCGCTACACAGAAGCTTTACATCCATATTCAGCACAAATACTGTACGGACGATCTCTTCCAGGTCAGCGCAGTCGCCAGCAAGCGGAAATACCCGTTCGTCTTCGTTTCCTTCATCGGCAAGCTCCGTTACCAACACCACATCCAGCGGGATGTCCATATCCCGGGAGAAGGACTCAGCGCAACGGTCGCAGACGCCGTGGATGCAGGTGCGAATGCTGCCTGTCATCTCCAGCACGCCCGCAGTATTGCGGACAACGCCATCAGCCTTCACCGGCTCAGATACCGGGTAGCTGTTGCCATATTTCAGGTCGCTCAGATCCACAACCGTGGAAAAGGGTACGCTTTGACCAGGACACTCAATGATCTTTCCAAGTTCCAATAGCATCCTGATTCGCCTCCTCACAGTCGTGCTTTGCTATTATAATGGTTTTTGTTCCGTTTGTCAAACATTATTTTATAAAAAAACAGAGAATTTCGGGTCTATTTTCCCTTCCCGGACCATAATCTTTGGTAGAACGCGGCAGGAGCAAGCTTCCTGCCCAATAAGGAGGCTGGCTTATGGAAAATATGTACGCAAATATCGCCGCCCGGACAGGAGGCAATATTTACATTGGTGTGGTAGGACCTGTACGGACGGGAAAATCCACGCTGATTAAACGGATTATGGAAACGATGGTCATTCCCAATATCGCAGACGAATACCGCCGGGAACGGGCAAAGGACGAACTGCCCCAAAGCGGGTCCGGGAAAACGATTATGACCAGCGAACCCAAATTCGTGCCGGAGGAAGCTGTGGAAATATGTCCCGACGGCACCACCTATCTGCGGGTACGGATGATCGACTCTGTGGGATATATGGTTGACGGCGCTGTAGGAGCATTAGAGGACGGCGTTCCCAGGATGGTAACTACCCCTTGGTATGACCATCCAATCCCCATGACAGAGGCTGCCGAGCTGGGAACACAAAAGGTGATGCAGGAGCATTGTTCTGTTGGCTTTGTGGTAACCACCGACGGAACAATCACCGATATTCCCAGGGAAGATTATGAGGAAGCGGAATGCAGAGCCATTACGGATATGAAAAAGACCGGTAAACCTTATCTTGTGATTATCAACTCCCGAAACCCTGCCGGCGAGGCCGCAAAGGCGCTGCAGGCTGCGCTTTTGGAGAAATATGGGGTAAACAGCGTGGTTGCGGATTGCCAAACCCTGACTACAGATGCCATTACCGGGCTTTTGCAGGAGCTGCTTTACGCCTTCCCTATGCAGCAGCTTTCTGTGTATCTGCCCAGATGGATGGATGCGCTGGAAATGAGCCATCCCGTAAAGGCAGCCCTTTATGAGGCCCTTTTACAGCGAGCTGACGAAATTTCTTCTTTGGCACAGGCGGAATCTACCTTAGGGCAGCTTGCCCAGCTGGAATCGGTGATGGATTTTAAGATAAGGGCCATTGATTTAGGTACGGGCACTGTCTCCTGTGTGCTTACATTCCCGGAAGCGCTTTTCTATGAAATTCTCAGCGCAAAAGCCGGGATGCCCATCGAAAATGACGGGCAGCTCCTGTCCCTACTTACTACGCTTGCAGAGGTAAAGCGGGAGTATGACAAGTTTGCCGATGCGATTTCTGCGGTAAAAGCCACCGGCTATGGCATCGTGATGCCCGGCGCGGAGGAAATGAAGCTGGAGACCCCGGAGATTCTGAAAAAAGGAAGCGCATTTGGTGTGAAACTGAAAGCCGGCGCTCCCTCCATCCATATGATCCGAGTGGATATTGATACGGAGATTGCCCCTATGGTAGGCGATGAGAAGCAATCAAGGGATCTCATCGGCCACCTTGCCGGCGAAGATCCCGAGAAGCTGTGGCAGAGCAATATCTTTGGAAAAAGCGTCTATGATCTCATTCAAGAGGGGCTGACTACGAAGCTGATCCGCACCCCCGACGATGTAAGAGCCAAATTCCGGGGCTGCCTGAGCCGGGTCGTCAATGAAGGCGCAAACGGGGTTATTTGTTTGATTATTTAATTTATGAACCGCACCACGGAATTTCGTGGTGCGGTTGTGTCTTGTTAGGTCAGCGGTGCCTTGATGACCCGTTATGTATAATGGTTAGTAAAGCAAGTGAGGTAGTGATTGTCCCTTTACATCATTTCAAAAAAATTTATCACCTTGAACAGTTAGTCTTTAATTTCAATAATTGTGCCTTCAAGCCAGCCTGCACTGAAGCAATAATACCCCGGAGACAGTTCACTGTAATCAACAAGAAAATAGCCTTCTTTTGTTTTCGTAACAGGCAAGGAAATATCAGAATCGCCGTCTGCGGTAATATAGTAAAAGTGATCGGTGATCACGGTTTCTTCCAGGTAATCTGTGCCTGAGAAGTAGGAGAATGTAAAAGCTTCTCCTTCATCCGCACGAAACACATTATAGTGGTCAGACAGCCGATTTAAGTACGCACTGGGTTCTTGTCCGTTGATCTCCTCAATATCCTCATTATATCCGCCTAAGAAACCAATGTAACGCCTATAATGAATAGAACCACTGTATGCGCCCAAATAATATGGAATTGTATAATCCATTTCGATAATCGGCGTACACGATGCATATGTCATTCCCACAAGAACAAGCTGATCCTGACCTTTTGTTACAGATTGGAATGTAAAATCTTCGTAATTCGCAGTGTTGAGAAGATAAAGATAGTACGGATTCCATATATCTCCTGTATCCACTTCTTTTCTCGCAGATGTACCCCACGACGGAACAGACACTCTGCAAAACCAAGTATTCCCGTTAAACTCCTTCATTTTATATATACCTTCAGTCGAAGAAGCAATATATTCTTTTGTGGTAGAATAGCTTTTATCATATCCAGCCGGTGGTGTAAATTCATCAACGACATTATTAGAGTTATTCGCACCATTGTTATTTATGCTACCGCTATTGCCATCAGTGCCGGGATTGCTGTTTGCTGTTGATATAATTGCCATCACAATACACACTACAACAGCAACTATTCCAACAACTAACGTTCCACCTTTTTTAGGCTTGCTTTGCTGATCATTTTCAAATTGTTTTTCCATTGTATTTCTCCTTTCAAAGAGAACAGAAATGAGTGCTTAGTTAATCGAAGCGCTGTCCGCAAAACCAACATGCTTTCCCTTTATTATTTTGTATCACGCCGCACTTCGGGCAAACCATTTCCTCATCGCCGATCAGATCTCCTAAAAAATCCTCTGTATCAATTTCCTCTTTACTTACTGATACAGGCTTTTCTTTTCTCTGTACAATCACCTTGCGAGTGCCTGAATTTTCCGCCTTATTCTCAATCTTCTCTTGTATATTATCTACTCTTTGGGAACTATTTTCCACAGGAGGTTTATCTATTTTCTTCACCTCTTGCCAAATTTCAGGCGCCACACGCTTTGCCTCTTGGCAAATCTTAGAGGCAGTACTGCTTATTTGCTCTTTTCTTTCAGGATGGTCCAAAACAAGCCTCTCAAACAGTAGTACCGCAATAATTCCAACCGACAAAATCATATGTAATGTATAAGCAAAGGTTGTTTCCATATCAAGCACAAACATAGCGGATTCTGAGTCGCGTATGTAATCCTCAACTCCCTGTTTCATTAAAAGCATTGTAACCACACAGCCGGCAGCGCTGACAATAGAAATCAAGGAACGTGTGTTTGTGTACTTAAAGATAACTACTGCTAATATTACAATAACAAACAGAAGCGGTGATGCTTTAATTTCGTCTTCCGAATCCTCGCTCGGTGTTGACCCAACCACATCATATGCTTTATCGTCAACTATGCCAATGGCGGCATCAAATGCAGAAAATTCCACCTTAACCTCTGCTCCGCCACAGGATACGCAAAAGGAAGGTATAAAGAAAACAACAATTATTGCAAGCGCGGCAATTTTGACGATTGAACTGATTTTCTTTGACATTTCCATAATTTCTCTCCTCTTTAATTGTTAATAAAAATAAAAAAGTGCGGCAACCGAAGTTACCGCACTTAAAAACGCAACTCCGATTGTCGCCAAACAAATCTTAAACGCAAAAGGTAGCCCCTACTACTGTCTAAGTGGAATTGCATTTTTAGCAAGTTCATTTTAGACAGCAGGCAAAAAGGGTATACTACCCCCTTAAAAATATAATAAGGGCGTACAGCTTTTGCATTATTCAGATTTGTTTGGCATAGTCATAATAGCACAATCAAATACAAAAGGCAATACGGAATTTTGCAGATAGACCACAGCGGGAGCATTAAATTTTGGTATGATTGCCACCGGCAATCATTAATATTATGATTCGCTGCGCGGAGCACCACCTCCGCCCTACGGTGGTGTTCGGTGGTGATTGTAGGGGCGGATGCCTACATCCGCCCGCGGGACGATGTGGGTATCGTCCCCTACGGTGGTGTATGAGGGTGCATACCGGGAGATTGCCACGGGCATAAATGCCCTCGCAATGACAACGAGATATTAACCTTCCCCTTTGGGGAAGGTGGCATTTGCAAGGAACGAGCAAATGACGGATGAGGTTATCCTCACCCGCAATAAATTAACCTCATCCACCGCAAGCGGTCCCCCTTCCCCAAAGGGGAAGGTATTTTTTATAAAAACCTTTACCGTTGGGTAAAAATATGGTAAACTATGTAAAAATCCTTTATCGGGGGTTAAACCAATGAAACCGATCCGTTTGCCGGTGCATATTCCGGAGAAAATGCAGACCGTTCTGCAGAAAATAAAAGAAAACAACTTGCTGATTGCTTTTCTCATTCCCTTTTTGGGGATGACAGGGCTTATGATCCTGCGGCAGTTCCATCCCTTTGGCAAGCTGTCCGTGCTGTACTCGGATATGTATCACCAGTATTATCCCTTCTTTGTGGAAATGCGGGAGTCTATCTTAAATGGCGACGGTCTGCTTTGGAACTGGAGCGTTGGTCTTGGTCTGGACTTCTTAGGACTATTTGCCTACTATCTGGCTTCTCCGCTGAACTGGCTTTCTATTCTTGTACCCAAAGGGATGCTGTTAGGCTATTTCTCTATGCTGCTGCCCCTGAAGTTGGGCTTTGCAGGACTGTTTTTCGCTCTGTTTCTGAAAAAAATCTTCCACCGGGATGACTGGTCTATTCCCCTGTTTTCCGCTTTTTATGCTACCTGCGCCTGGGCGCTGGGTTATCAGTGGAACATTATGTGGGTGGATACCTTTGCGCTGCTGCCTCTGGTGATGCTGGGTATGGTAAGTCTCCTGGAGAAGCGGAAATTCCTGCTTTACACCCTGGCGCTATTTTCTGCGGTCATTATCAATTACTATGTAGGCTTTTTCGTCTGCATTTTCCTGTTACTTTCCTTTATTTGCTACGAAATCTGCTATTTTAAGGGCTTTAAAAAGTTTTTTATTGACCTTTCCTTAATGGGCGTTTTTTCCATTCTTGCGTTAGCGATGACTATGATTGTGGAGCTGCCTGCCTATATATCTTTGCAAAACACCCATTCTTCCGTCAATGCTTTTCCGGAGACTTTCCGGCTGAATATGGTCTCGAAGCACAACCTGGAGGGTCTTTTTGAGGCGCTAAAAAAGGTTGCCGGCAATATGGCCGGCGGCATTGCGCCCAATTTTAAGGAAGCCGAAGCAGCGCCGAATTTATACTGCGGTGTAGGCACAATCGCTCTTGCGTTTTTGTTCCTTACCTGTAAAGAAATTAAGATTCGGGAGAAAATCTGCTCAGTTGCCCTGCTTCTGTTTATTATGGTCAGCTGTATTATCCGTCAGCTTGACTATATCTGGCACGGATTCCACTTTACCAATATGATCCCCTATCGGTTCTCTTTCCTGTTCTCTTTTGTTCTGCTGATTATGGCATACCGGGCATTTTTGCTGCGAGAGCATTTTAAGCCCTGGCAGGTTATTGTCGCTACCGCACTCTCCTTCTGCATTATATTCTGTTCGGATAAGGCTTCTTCTATAGTCTTCCTGGTCTTTAACCTTGTTCTGCTTGGGCTGTATGTTTCTGTACTACTTTATCAGGTGCTGCCTATGCCCGCCTGGAAAAAGCATAAAAAGGAAGAACAGCAAAAGCTGCAGACAGATCGCCAACAGCTCTGCGTCCGTACCCTTGCAGGTGTGATGGCAGTGGAGCTGATCTTAAATCTTGTCAATTACGGCATTTACTTTGCAGGTACAAACATTGAAAATTACCCCAAGGGCAAAGCAGATGCCGCCCAGGCCATCGAATATATGAAGGAATTAGAAAAGGACAACCTCTTCTACCGCGCCGAAGCCACCCATACCCAGTCTCTCAATGACGGCGCGCTGAACGGCTATAATGGCATTACTACATTTACAAGCTCCGCTTTTGTAAATGTAACAGAGTTTATGCAGGCCTTGGGCTATGGCGCAAAGGACAACTATAACCGCTATTGCTACGAAGAAGCCTCCCCTGTTGCCAATCTGTTTTTAGGGCTGAAATATATGTTGGAACGGGACGGCTATGTGGAGGAAAACAGCTATTTCGATGAAGTGGAGCGGTTTGGTAAGGTAGCCCTTCTTGAAAACAATGCTTATCTCCCCTTAGGCTTTTTGGCAAATAGCCAGCTTGGCAGTTTTGAATTTAGAGTTGCAACTAACCGCTTCTATTTCCAGAACGATTTGTTAGAAGCTGCCACCGGTATTGCCGACGTATGGACAACGCTACCCAACGGCAAGCTGCAAATTACCGCCAGTAGCGGCGTTACTCTCTCCAGTGTGAATGGTTCCGGCTTCTGTAGATATACCGCAGATTCCCAGGGAACAGTTACTTTCTCCTATTACCCCGACAAGGAAGGTTTCTTCTGTGTAGATATTGAACAGTCCAAGCGCAACAACTTCAGTGTTAAGAAAAACGGTCAGTTCCTATATAACGATTCTTATTCCCTCCCCCAGATGATTTCTGTTTCCGACGTAGTTCCCGGAGACCGAATTGACATCACTTTCACCTGCAAAGCCGGAGAAAGCGGTACAATTAACCTGAAGAACGGTCTTTTGAATGAAGCATTGTTCCGCCAAGCACACAGTATCTTAAATGCTTCCACCCTGAAACTGACGGATTTTGACACCACCTATATTGCAGGAAATATAGATTGCAACCGGGACGGACTGCTGTACACCTCTATCCCCCAAAACGGCAACTGGATTGCAACCGTAGATGGCGAGGTTGTTGAAACTGTGCGGGTTGGCGATACTATGCTGGGTATTTACCTGACGGAGGGTGCGCACACCGTTACCTTCACTTATCGCAACGATGCATTCCTGACGGGCGCTTGTATCACAATCGTCAGCGCTGCCATTTTTGCCGGTCTTTGGATTATCTTCTACAAACCTTTCAGGAAGAAAGAACAATAAATAATCGGGTCAGCCGTGGCTGACCCGATTATTGTTATTCATTAGGAATATCCTTCATTGTCAGGCTGATGCGCTTGCGCTTTTCATCAACCTGCAGAACAGCGACCTTTACAACGTCGCCTACCTGCACCACCTGGCTGGGATGGGTAACTTTCCGATTTGCTACCTGAGAGATATGCACAAGACCATCCTGGTGAACGCCGATGTCCACAAACACGCCGAAATCAATGACGTTCCGTACAGTACCGGTAAGCACCATACCGGGCTTTAAGTCCTTCATTTCCAGCACATCGGTACGAAGTACAGGAGGCGGCAGTTCATCACGGGGATCGCGGCCGGGCTTTTGCAGTTCCTTTACTACGTCATCCAGTGTGGGAACACCTACGCCACAGCGCTCGGCAGCATTTTCCTTGCCAAGGGCTTCGTAACGGTCAGCAAGTTCCTCGATCTTACCGGCTTTCACATCCTTTTTATCATAGCCGCAGAGCATCAGCAGGTTTTCTGCCGCTTTATATGTCTCGGGATGGACGCCGGTATTATCCAGAATTTCCTTACTCTCCGGCACACGGAGGAAGCCGGCGCACTGCTCATATGCTTTCGGTCCAAGCTTGGGAACTTTTTTCAGCTGGCTGCGAGCGGTAAAGGGGCCGTTTTCCTCACGATAGGCAACAACATTCTTAGCAATCGTGCCATTGAGGCCGGAGACCTTTTGCAGGAGACTTGCAGAAGCTGTATTCAGGTCAACACCGACGGCATTAACACAATCTTCCACCACGCCACCCAGGGCTTCGTCCAGCCGTTTTGCGGGCATATCGTGCTGGTACTGACCAACACCGATGGCCTTGGGATCGATCTTTACAAGCTCTGCCAGGGGGTCCTGAAGCCGACGGGCGATGGAGACCGCGCTGCGGAGGTTTACATCGTAACCCGGGAATTC
This sequence comes from Faecousia sp., assembly GCA_045658625.1. Taxonomy (GTDB): domain Bacteria; phylum Bacillota; class Clostridia; order Oscillospirales; family Oscillospiraceae; genus Faecousia. Next base: position 6,488 of record JAZOVI010000036.1, on the reverse strand, counting down.
TTCTGCCGCCAGCTTAGAAGCGGAATAGACAGAAGCGCCGGCTTCGTTTACGATCATATAGCTGACACCGGGAAGGCTTTTCAGCATCTCCACGGTCATAGACTCGGTTTCCCGGGAGGCTGTACCGTTGCCGATAGCAATATGGCGGACATTGTGTTTGTTTGCCATAGCAGTCAGTACACGGATGGCTTCTGCCCGCTTATTTTGGGAGAAGGTGGGATAAACCACGGTGGTATCCAGCACGCGGCCGATGGGATCAACAACTGCCACCTTACAGCCGTTTTTGTATCCGGGATCAAGACCCATGGTTACAAAGCCCTTGACGGGGCGCTGCATCAAAAGCGGTTTTAGGTTCAACGCAAAATTGCCGATAGCGGACTCAGCGGCGCGGTCAGTAAGCGTGCTGCGCAGTTCCCGTTCCACGCTGGGGGCAATGAGCCGGTTAAAAGCATCCTCTGCGGCAGCTCGGACGAACTGAGAAATATGGGCAGTGGGTTTCAGCGCCATACGACAGACAAGGGCCTGTCCCTCAAGGCCGGGCAGCGCTGCAGTAACCTTCAGAAAACCTTCCTTTTCGCCACGGTTGATGGCAAGAATTTGGTGATTTTGCAGGCGGGAGACCGGGGTTTTGAAATCGTAATACATGGTATATACGCTTTCCTTTTCCGGATCGTCAGCGCAGACGGTGATAATGGCGCTGCGCTCCATTTTCTCCCGGAGGGCTTTGCGGATATCCGCATCATCGGAAATCATTTCCGCAACGATATCCGATGCGCCCTGCAGCGCTTCTTCCACCGTTTCTACGCCCTTTTCAGGGTCAATGTAATCGGCAGCCAGAGCAGCAGGTTCGCTGCCGTCTTGCTCGAACAGGGCAAGCGCCAAAGGCTCTAAGCCTTTTTCCTTTGCTACAGTAGCCCGGGTGCGGCGCTTCTGCTTATAGGGGCGGTACAGATCCTCTACCTCCGCCAGGGTGGAAGCTGCCATAATGGCTTTTTCCAGTTCCTCTGTCAGCTTTTCCTGACCGGCGATGGCTTTGCAGACCTCTGCCTTCCGTTCCTCCAGATTTCGCAGGTATTGGAGGCGGGTTTCCAAATTACGCAGAGTGGTATCGTCCATTGCGCCGTGCATTTCCTTCCGGTAACGGGCAATGAATGGGATGGTATTTCCCTCATCCAGAAGAGCCACTACGTTTTCTACATAAGCCGTTTTTTGGCCAAGCTCTTCGGCGAGTTTTTGAATAATCAAGTCCATAGGAACATCTCCTTAAAATTGTCTGTCTGCATTATAGCACTGCGTGATAAAAAAGTACACCACTTTTTACGTTTGCTGATGTCATTAACCCACGCTAACGTTAGAATAGTTAAGCAAAAAAAGCCACCTGAGTAGTCTTACACAGGTGGCACTGTCAGAAAAAATTGCAATTAATCAATATAAACGATTCCGTTGGAACAACGGACGGTACTTGCAGGCACCAGATAATCCCAATAATCGTTCAGTTTCACGCCGTCCCATTGCTCTGTTGTACCTGTATAGGTAAGGCTGGAAAGGTCTTTGCAGTTATAAAAAGCAGAAGCGCCAATCTCTTTTATGCCTGCGCCGATGGTAACGCTTTCGAGGTTTTTACATCCGTGGAAAGCATGCTCTCCAATATTTTCAATGCTATCCGGGAGAACAATATCTGTAATTGCGTTACAGTCCACGAAAGCATTTACGCCAATGCTCGTAACTGTGTCCGAAATAGTAATGCCTGAAAGACTTTTGCAGGCACGAAATGCTTCTCTTCCGATGCTTGTAAGTCCTTTGGAAAGCGTAACCGTTTTAAGGTCGGGACATTCCGAAAACGCACCAAAAGGAATCGCAGAAACACCTTTTGGAATTGTAATGCTATGCAAGCCGGACTCCGAAAATGCATGATCTTCTATTGTCGTAACGCTGTTTGGAAGCGTAAGGCTTGTAAGACCGGTGCAGCGGAAAAATGCGCTTTCCCCAATGGTAGTAACGCCGTCTGGGATGTGAACACTCTCCAGGTTTTTGCAAGAATAAAAAGCGACACGTCCAATCTCCACAAGGCCATCAGGGAGCGTTATAGTTGTAAGATTTTCACATTCTGCAAACATAGAACTTGGCAGCTTAGTCATTCCAGCCGGAAGTTTAATTTTTGTAAGACCAATGCATTCCCTAAAGGCAGCTTCCCCAATGCTTGTGAGACTATCCGGAAGCACAATTTCTGTAAGCTTTCCGCATTTTTGGAAGGCATATGCTCCAATCTCCGTTACGCCTGCGCCGAAAGCGATTTGCGTAAGATTTGCGCATTCACCAAAGGCGTTCTCGCCAATATACGCAACTGTATCACTGAGGGTAATATTTGCAAGGCCGCTGAACCCATAAAAAGCTTCTTTTTCGATGGCTTCCACACCTTCAGGCAGAGTAATACTTGCAAGGCTAGTGCACCCATAAAAAGCTCTTTCGCCAATGGTTGTTACACTACCGGGGATCGTAATTTCCAACAAGCTGTCTCTGCAATCGAGCATTTTAATAAGATCGGCGCTTATCTCCTTCGAGCCGTCCGCCACCGTTATATGGGTAATATTACAGCCGTAGAATGGTTCGTCATATTCGATTGTTTCGCCCATAACAGTAATATCGGTCAGATTATCGCATCCATAGAATGCCCTGCTACCGATGCTCTCCAAGCTGATAGGCAAAACTACCTTTTGGACGGCAGAACAATTCAAAAAAGCGTACCTACCAATCCGACTCACACTGTCAGGAATCGTTATGCTGGTAAAGCTTTCACAATTTTCAAAGGCTTTATAACCAATTATTGTTACGGGCAATCCCTTATATGTAGCAGGAATCACGAGATCTTTATCTGTATAGTTGCCAATGCCGGTTACAATGCAGTAATCCTCCTCTATGCTAAATGCCAACTCATTAGGACCGGGGGTGTTGCCCTCATTGCTATTTATACCGCAGGCAGCAAAAAGAACCATACACAGAGCAAAAATAAGTAAAAATACTCTTTTCATATCCTACCTCCTAAAATGAAATATAAATTCCATAGTCATTCATACAAACACACTACCAATATTAGTATAAAGCTAAATTATCCTTTTGTAAACCCCGAAAATTTGACGGGGCTGTTTGACATTTTTTTAGTTTTCCTATATAATAAACTTACAATACAAAGGAGGGATCTTTATGGAAAAGAAAATCATCACCATCAGCCGTCAGTTTGGCAGTGGAGGACGTTCCATCGGCCGGAAAGTAGCAGAGCGGCTGGGCATTCCCTTTTATGATAAGGAGCTTGTGGATCAGATTGCTTTGGAATCCGGCTTCGCCCCCAGCTATGTAGACGAGCACGGCGAACACGCTCCGGGAAAAACCGCTTTTTCCTACGCCTTTGCGGCCCAGGGCGTACCCGGCTTGATGCAGGGTATGTCTGCAGCAGATTTCCTTTGGAATATTCAGTGCAATGTAATCTTGCAGATTGCCCAGAAAGGTCCTTGCGTCATCGTAGGCAGAAATGCCGACTATATTCTTAAAGATCGGCCGGATGCTATGCACGTCTTTATCCACGCCGATATGCCTTACCGGGCAGACCGGATTGTAAATCTTTACGGTCAAGCCGAAAAAGCGCCGGAGGCCCGTCTGCAGGAAAAAGATAAGCGCCGGAGGCTTAACTATCAGCACTACACCGGTAGAGATTGGGGCAAAGCAGAAAACTATGACATTTGCCTCAATAGCGGTAAGCTGGGCGAAGAAGCCTGTGTGGACTTTATTGTACATACGGTACAAAACAGCAAATGATATAAAAATGCTCCCTTCCTACTTGGAAGGGAGCATTTATCTTATTTAATCTTCCCAAAGGCATTTCCAGTTCTGAATGAAATACTCAATACCGGAATAGACCGTTGTAACCACAATCACAAGCATTACGATTTGGCTCAGAATACCATCTGTGGGAAAGCCCATCATCACGCAAAGGCCGATCATTGTGCTGGCGGTCTTGACCTTGCCACTCCAGCCGGCGGCGATGACCTTGCCCTTACCTACCGCAATAAGGCGCAGGCCGGTAACAGCAAATTCTCTTGTCAGAACAATCATCAGCGCCCAAGCGGGGAAAATGCCCCACTGGCAGAACATTACCATAGCGGAAATGACCAGAAGCTTATCCGCAAGAGGATCCAGAAACTTACCAAAATCGCTGACCTGCTTATATTTCCGGGCAATGTAGCCGTCAATATAGTCGGTCAGGCTGGCGATGATAAATACCGCAAGGGACAGCCACATAAAAAGACCGGGCTGACCGCAACTTAAGTACATAAGGGCCATAAAAAGCGGGATAAACGCCACCCGAACCAGGGTGATTTTACTTGCAAGTGTCATACTGTTTCCTCCTGGGGATAGCCGGAGAGATCTCCGTCTACCAATCCGTCGATTGTTACGTTAATGAATGTACCCTCGGTCAGGGATTCGTCGCTGGCGATCCACACGCGACCGTCGATGTCGGGAGAGTCGCCATAGGTGCGACCATAGAACTGGCCGAATTCCTCGTTGAAGCCGTCCACCAAAATCCGAACGGTTTTTCCGATAAAGGAAGCATTATAATCGTCCATAATCCGGGATTGAATCTGCTCCAAAATCTCCGCCCGCTGCTGGGCAACGGCAAATTCGGGATAGTCCATCTCAAATGCCGGTGTACCCTCCTGGGGAGAGAATGCAAAAGCGCCAACCCGTTCCAGCTTCATTTCCTTCAGGAATTCGCACAGCTCCGCAAATTCCTCCTCCCCTTCGCCGGGGAGGCCGGTAATCACACTGGTGCGCAGCACAATGTTCGGCATTTTTGCCCGGAGTTTTCCGAACAGCTCCCGCAGATATGCGCTGTCGCCACGACGATTCATCAGCTTCAATATCTTATTATTGCAGTGTTGGATAGGAATGTCAAGATATTTCACAATTTTCGGCTCTGCAGCCATTGTGTCAATCAGTTCATCCGTAATCTCGTCGGGGTAGACATAGTGAATGCGAATCCACTCAAATCCTTCGATTTTGCACAGCTCGGTCAGCAGCTCCGGGAGGGTGCGCTTGCCATAAAGATCCAAACCATAACGGCTGGTGTCCTGGGCAACAACGATCAATTCCTTGACACCGCTATCGGCCAGCAGCCGGGCTTCGTAGAGCACATCGTCCATACTGCGGCTGCGGAATTTGCCCCGTAGCGACGGAATTACGCAATAACTGCAGCGGTTATCGCAGCCCTCGGCAATCTTCAAAAAGGCGTAATGCTCCGGGGTAGTCAGCACTCTGCCGGTTTCCTGTTCGGGGGCATCGATAGAGTCGAAATCGACTACCGGGGTATCAGCAAGAAGCTCATCAATAGCGGAGACGATCTTGTGATAACTACCGGTGCCCAAAATGCCGTCCACCTCAGGAAGTTCCTTAAGAATTTCCTCCTGATACCGCTGGGAAAGACAGCCGGTAACCAGGATTTTTCCAACCAAGCCCTCAGCTTTCAGGGCAGCCATTTCCAAGATATAGTCGATTGCCTCGCTCTTGGCAGAGTCGATAAAACCACAGGTGTTAATAACAACCACATCACTGCCAGCCACATTGGACAGCACCTCGTGGCCGGCTTCCCGGACACGGTACATCATCCGTTCGCAATCCACCTGATTTTTGGCGCAGCCTAAGGATATAAAGCCAATATTAGCCATATGTTTCCTCCACAGACAGGGAAAGTTCTTCCATTCCCCGTCGAATTTCCGAATAAGTATGTCCGCGCCGCAAAAGCGCGTTGATCACCCGATCCCGGGCCTTTCGGTCCTCCCGGATCTCGGGATGGTTTTCAAGGTAAGAGAGGATATGCTCATCCTGGGCTGGATAGTCTGCAAGAGCATCCTCCCACAAATGCTTGGGCACTCTTTTTTCGTAGAGGGCTTGCTTGGCGCGAGCAACACCATAGCCCTTGGCGATACACCGCTCCACGATCTGTCGGGCGGTTTTTTCGTCGTCAATCAGGTCCATTTCGGAGAGCCAAGAAACGGCTTCTTTCGCCTGCACCGGGTCTTCCCCTTTTTGGAGGAGCCGGTGCTCCAGTTCCCGTTTGGTAACGCCGGAGGCAGAAATAATCCGCACCGCCCGCATTTTGGCAGACATCTGCCCTGCCGCCTCTGTGAGCTTTGCAAATTCCTCTTCCGTCAGTTCCAAGCCGGCATAGAGGCCAAAGTCCTCTACTGTTTGCCGGTAGAGCCGCATTGTGCTTCCATCCTCAAAACGGACCGTATGCCTCCCTGCCCGGTCGGGCTGGGAGGCTACAGACTCAATCTTCATCGTTAAAATCGTCAGCGCTGACGGCTACAGGGCGATCAGCAGCTTTTACAGGGGCTTTTGCGCCCGCCTGCAGCTTCCACAGGTTTTCACGAACCTTGGCCTCTACGGTCTCTGCAATGTCGGGATTGTTCTGCAGGAAAGTCTTAACAGCGTCC
>JAZOVI010000035.1:0-11302 GCA_045658625.1 Faecousia sp. | reverse complement strand
GCGCCGCCAATGAGGGCAGTAACCAGCTGCGGCCAGGAGAACATTGCCTGGAATGTGGCAATCTGGGGCGGCTTCAGGGGCAGTACATTGCAAAGCAGCACCGATACCAGTAAATACAGCGCTGTAAACTTTGCAACCGCTGCAACTGCCAATGCAATGACCCGGCTAATGATCTTTTCCTTATAAAGAAAATGCAGCAGCACCACAAAAACCGCATTACCCACCGCAATGGCAGGCACGATGTAAATCAGCTGCGGTCCGATGCCAAGCATAAATGCCATAAAAGGGGAGACCAGGGCAACTGTCAGCCCGCTTGCCAAACCGCAGAGGAGTACAGACACTGCTAAAACTGCGTTGACACAGCTGCCGGTAACAAACTGTCCTGCAGCCTTGGTTACAGCCTGCAGCATAATAAGTATCGCAATCATTAAGGCGGTGCGAACCAGCCATAAAGTCTTATTTTTCATAAATTTCACCTCAAAGAGAGATTTTACTTGAGAAAAATACCAATGTCAACGGAAAAAAGCCAAAAAAACCAAGAAAAATTTAGAAATTCCTCTTGCATTTTCAAATAAACCGTGTTATTATATCTCGGTCTGAAAACAAGGTGAGTCCTCTGCAGTGCCGGCAACCATATCGCCGGGGAAACCGCTGACACGAACGCCTAATATTTAAGGAGGACAAGGATATGGATTTGGTAAAGACTCTGTCTAACCAGTACATGAAGGAAGAGCTGCCCGAAATGCGGGTTGGCGACACCGTTCGTGTGCACGTACGCATTAAGGAAGGCTCCCGTGAGCGTATCCAGGTTTTCGAAGGCACCATCATTGCCCGCAAGCACGGTGGTATCGGTGAGACCATCACTGTTCGCCGCGTAAGCTACGGCGTTGGCTGTGAGAAGGTTTTCCCCGTGCATTCTCCCCGGATCGCCAGCATCGAGACCGTTCGTCGCGGTAAGGTTCGTCGCGCTAAGCTGTACTACCTGCGTGAGCGCTTCGGTAAGTCTGCTAAGGTCAAGGAGCAGGTCTAACTTAAAAAAGTGTAAAAAAAGAGGGGCAACCCTCTTTTTTTATTTGCAAAAATCGTGTATAATAGATGAAATGCGTTTTATCCCAAAAGAAAGGGGAGAAAGTTATGGAGCAAGAAAATAAGGACATTATTGAGCCTTTGGAGCAGAGTCCTGCGGCAGAGAACCTGGACGATACCGCTGTTTCGGCAACGGCAGATGAATTACCTGCCAAGGAAGTTACTGATATTACAGATCGTTTATCGGCGGAAGAAAATGCTACCCCAAAAAAGAAGAACAGCCTCCGTAAATCTATTCTCACATATCTCCACGACCTGGTTTACCTGCTGGCGGTGGTGCTGCTCCTGTTTTTACTGTGTTTCCGGGTGGTTGTAGTATCCGGTCCATCTATGAAGGATACCTTGCAAAACGGTGATTACCTTCTGCTCCTGGGAGGCATATTCTTTGAGGAATATGAACAGGGTGATATTATCGTCGCTGCTAAGGACAGTTTCCGGAATGGTGAGCCTATTGTCAAGCGGGTGATTGCCACAGAGGGGCAAACGGTGGATATCAACTTTGTAACCGGCGTTGTCTATGTTGACGGCGTTCCCTTGGTCGAGCCTTATACCCGTACCCCTACGAATCTCTATGAAGGCATTGATTTTCCGATGGTAGTAGAGGAAAATCACATTTTTGTTATGGGCGATAACCGGAACGACTCTAAAGACAGCCGCTCTTCCGAAATCGGGCAGATCGATCTGCGGGAAGTTTTGGGAAAAGCCATTTTCCTGATTTTTCCCGGTGAAGACGAGTATGCTCAGCGGGAGTATGACAGAATCGGGGTGATCGACTGATGGAACAGGAGAAAATGTATATCCAGTGGTATCCCGGCCATATGACAAAGACCCGCCGTCAGATTGAAGCGGATCTGAAGCAGGTGGACGCCATTTGTGAAATTGTGGATGCACGGATTCCTATGTCCAGCCGCAACCCGGATATTGATGCTATCTGCGGCGCAAAACCCCGGATCATTATCTTAAACCGAATGGATCTTGCCGACCCGGAAGCTACCAAAAAATGGATGGCCTATTTCCGCAGCCGCGGTATGGCAACGGTAGCGACGGATTGCAAGACTCGCCGTGGCATTTCCGACTTCCAGCCTGCAGTCCGTTCTGTACTGAAAGAGAAAATTGAGCGAAACGCCGCCCGTGGTATGAATAAGCCTCTTCGGGTTATGATTGTTGGCATCCCCAACGTGGGAAAATCCACCCTCATTAATCAAATCTCCGGCAGAAAGGGCGCAAAGGCAGAAAACCGTCCCGGCGTTACCCGTGGCAAGCAATGGGTAACGGTGGATAGCGGCCTGTTGCTTTTGGACACCCCCGGTATTTTGTGGCCTAAGTTTGAAGACCCGGAAGTGGGTATGATGCTGGCCTATACCGGCGCTGTGAAAGAAGATATTATGGACATTGAGGAGCTGGCTTGCCACCTGATGACTCGCTTAGCTGCCCATTATCCCCAGACCCTGATTGACCGCTACGGCATCGAAATTCCCGAAGATGCCACCGCCTATGATCTGTTGCAGATCACCGGAAAAAAGCGTGGCTTTTTGATGGCGCGGGGCGAAATCAACACCGAGCGGATGGCTCGTGTTCTGTTGGACGATTACCGCGCAGGAAAGCTGGGCAGACTTACCTTCGAGCTGCCGGAGGCTTAAAATGGAAAAGAAAGATATGTGGCTGATTGAAAAAAGCCACTTTGCTAATGGCGTTAAGTTCATTTGTGGCGTAGACGAAGCTGGTAGAGGACCTCTGGCCGGCCCTGTCTGCGCTGCCGCTGTGATCCTTCCGCCGGAGTTGGAAATCCCCGGCCTGGACGATAGCAAGAAGCTGACGGACAAGCGCCGTCGGGAGCTGTTTCCTATCATTAAAGAGCAAGCCATTGCCTATGGCATCGCCTTTGCCACTCACGAGGAAATCGACGAAATCAATATCCTGCAGGCCACCTATTTGGCAATGGAGCGGGCGATAAACAGCCTGTCTGTTCGCCCGGAGCTTGCGCTCATTGACGGCAACCGCGCCAAAGATTTTGGCCTGCCGGTACAGACTGTGGTAAAGGGAGACAGTCTCAGCGCCAGCATTGCCGCCGCTTCTATTTTGGCAAAAGTAACCCGGGATGACTATATGGAGGAAATGGCAAAGGTTTATCCTCAGTACGATTTCGAGGTACATAAGGGCTACGGTACAAAGCGCCATTACGAATGTCTGGCTTCTTTCGGCCCCAGCCCCATCCACAGAATGACTTTTTTGAAAAAGCTCTATGGGACGAAATAATTTAACCGGCGCTTGGGGAGAGACCCTGGCTGCCGAATACTTACGAAAAAAGAAATATAAGCTTTTGGCAGCGGGCTATCGCTGTCGCTTTGGCGAAATTGACCTGATTGCCTCTAACCGTAAATACCTCTTATTTGTGGAGGTGAAGACCCGGAAAGACGGGGATTTTGCCTTGGCGCGGGAATTTGTGGATGTAAGGAAACAAGCCCGCATCCGTTCTACCGCGGAGATGTATCTTTCCCAAAATCCCACCAATTTGCAGCCTCGTTTTGATGTAGTCGAGATTTATGCCCCCCAAGGGATCGAAACAAAAGATCCCCAAATTAACCACTTAGAAGGTGCTTTTGAATGAATTTTCCTGTATTTGATCTGCACTGTGATACCCTCAGCCGCCTGCTGGGTCGGAAGATGGACAACTTTGGCTCTCTTTTGGAGAATGATTGCCATATTAGCTTAAATAGAGCAGGGAAGCTGCCCGGCTACGCCCAGTGCTTTGCCTGCTTTACCACCGATTTGTGGGAGGGAAAAAGCCCTGTAACTGCGGTGCAGAGCTTCGAGCGGCAGATTGTGCAGTTCCAGCGGGAAATGAACAACCACCCGGATAAAATCGCCATAGCTTACTCTGCCAATGATGTGGAGGAAAACTATAAAAAAGGTCTTATGTCCGGTATCTTGACCATCGAAGGGCCTGCAGGCTTCGGCTTCGACCCAGAGCTTTTGGGTGATTTGGCACTTGCAGGTTTTCGGATGACCAGCCTGGGCTGGAATGAAAAGAATGTACTTACCGGCTCTAATGTAACCGGCGGCGGACTTACGGACTTGGGAAGAGCCTATGTAAAGGAAGCCCAAGCCCAAGGGATGATTGTGGACGTAAGCCACATCAGCGACGAGGGCTTTTGGGACATTATGGAGATTACGGGTAAGCCGGTAATCGCCTCCCATTCCAATTCCCGGGCGGTCCACAACCACAGCCGCAACCTGACTGACGATATGTTCAAAGCGCTGTGCCAGACCGGCGGTGTTGCCGGTATCAACCTCTATGCCGCATTCCTCGGTGAGAATGCGGACATTGACACAGTTTGCGACCACATTTTCCACTTTTTGGAGCTTGACCCCGAAGGCAAGCACATCGCCCTTGGCGGCGATCTGGATGGTTGTGAGGAATTACCCTCCGGCTTTACAGGCGTAGACGATTATCCCGCCGTTGCCCGCAGACTGCAGGAGCGGGGGTTAGATGATACTTTAATTCGCAATATCTTCTGGAATAATGCATTGGGAGTGATGCGTAAATGCTGTACGTAACCACAAGAAGTAACTGTGAGACCTATACCGCAGCGAAAACCTTAACGGCAGATACTGCCGCTGACGGCGGTATGTTTGTGCCTTTTCAGATTCCCCGCATATCCGTTTCACAGCTTTCCGGGATGCCCCAAGAGACGGTAATTTCCACTGTCTTAGGTCATTTCTTCCGAAATGCGCCCTCGGAGCAGGCGGTGCTGACCGCCCTTGGCGGTACGCCTTTTCGCCTGCAGAATATCGACAGAAAGATTACAATCGCCCAGCTTTGGAACAACCGCAGACGGTCCTTTGACCAAATTGAATACGCACTCTATGGCAAGCTCTGCCTGGAAGTTCCCCCTTGCGCTGAAGCGACCCAATGGGCGAAAATCGCTATTCGGATTGCTGTGCTTTCCGCATTGTTGGCAGCCGAGGGCAGGGAAGTGGATATTGCGGTAAATGCCGGGGATTTTCTTACGCCAATGGCGGCTTATTACTGTAAGGAAATGGGTCTGCCTGTTGGAAAAATTCTCTGTGTTACCAACGAAAACAGCAACCTTTGGGATTTCTTTACCCACGGAGAACTCAACTGTAGCACTTCTGTCCAACCTACAACCTTGCCGTTGCTGGATGTGGTGCTGCCTCACCAGCTGGAGCGGTTGATTTTTGCCATCTCCGGGCTTTACGCAGCAAAGGAATTTGCCCTTTGCGCAGAAAAAGGGAAGACCTACAAATGCCAGGATGTGTACGAGACGGCAGAGGACTTTGCCGTGTCTGTGGTAGGTACGCAGCGTGTGCCCTCTGTGATTCACCGGATCTATAGAACAAGCGGCTACGTACTGGATACCTACAGCGCCCTGACTTTTGGCGGTCTCCAGGATTACAGAGCTACCGGTGGCGATATCCGGCAAACACTCATTTTATCGGACTACAGCCCCGTAGTACACCGCGCCGCAGTGGCATCTGCCTTGGGTGTACCGGAATTCAAACTTACTGAACTGCTTTAAGGAGAATATATGGCTTTATACGCAATCGGCGATCTGCATTTATGTCTCGGCGCGGAGAAGCCTATGGATATATTCGGCGGTGCCTGGGTGGGATATATGGACAAGCTGAAAGAGGGTTTGTCTATAATCCAGCCGGAAGATACCACCGTCCTTTTGGGAGATCTGTCCTGGGCGCTGTCCCTGGAGGCGGCAGGCGCAGATTTTGCCTTTATCAATGAAATTCCCGGCAGGAAAATTATCCTCAAGGGTAACCACGACTACTGGTGGTGTACCGTCAAGAAATTCGGGGAGTTTTGCGAAAAGAACGGCTTTTCGGATATGCATATCCTGAACAATAACCATTTTGAATATGAGGATGTGGCTATCTGCGGCACCCGCGGCTGGTTTTATGAAGAAACCCGCAGCGATAAGGATGACGAGAAGGTCTTTCTCCGGGAGCTGATCCGGCTGGAAGCATCCCTGAAATCCGCAGGGGAGCGGGAGAAAATTGTATTTCTCCACTACCCACCCTTTTATAAAGGCTACCGCTGCGATGAGATTATGGACCTGCTTCACAAGTACGGTGTCCGCCGCTGTTTCTACGGCCATCTCCACGGCGCAAGTCACAAATTGGCGCTGGAAGGCCTTTGGGAGGACATAGATTTCCGTCTTGTAGCCGCAGATCGGATAAATTTCACCCCAATTCGGGTATTTTAATAAAAATTTTTGCAAAAAGTGTGGACAATCGCAGGAAACTCTGCTAAAATATTTAGGTTGTAAAAAAGAACATAGAAGGGCCGACAAGGCCTGATATTGGAGGACAATTATGAACATTAAGAGCACTGAAAGAAACGGCAATCTGACTACCATCGTTGTAGAGATCGACAAGGAGCTGATGGAGACCGGTGTCAATAAGGCATACCTGAAGGCCCGCAAGAGCATTCAGCTGCCCGGCTGGCGTAAGGGCAAGGCTCCCCGTAAGCTGATCGAGTCCATCTACGGCGCCCACGTTTTCTATGAAGACGGCCTGGAAGAGATCTTCCCCGAGATCTACAAGGCTTGTGTCATCGACCAGGAGATCAAGGCTGTTGGCCGCCCCAACCTTACCGATATGGACATTAACGAGGAAGGCATCGTTACCCTGACCATCACCACCGATGTATACCCCGAGGTTACTCTGGGCGATTACAAGGGTCTGGAGGTTGAGAAGGCTGAGGCTACTGTTTCCGACGAGCAGGTGCAGGCCGAGCTGGACCGTATGGCTCAGAACGTTGCTTCCACCGAGACCGTTGAGCGCGCTGCCCAGATGGGCGACACCGCCAACATCGACTTTGAAGGCTTTGACGCTGGCGTACCCTTTGACGGCGGCAAGGGCGAGAACTTCGACCTGAAGCTGGGCTCCGGCTCTTTCGTTCCCGGTTTTGAGGAGCAGGTAGTTGGTATGGCTGCCGGCGACGAGAAGGACATCGACATCACTTTCCCCGAGGATTACCACAAGGAACTGGCCGGCAAGGCTGTTGTGTTCCACGTTAAGTGCAACAAGGTAACTGTTACCAACCTGCCCACTCTGGATGACGAGTTCGCTAAGGACGTTTCCGAGTTCGAGACTCTGGAGGAGCTGAAGAACGACATCCGCGCAAAGGCTCTGGAGAACGCTCAGAAGCAGATCGACTCCGCTTTCGAGAGTGCCTGCGTTGAGAAGGCTGCTGAGAACACCACTGTCGAGCTGCCCGCAGGTCTCATCGAGGCCGAGCTGGACAACCAGATGGAGCGTTTCGCTTACCAGCTGCAGATGAGCGGCTACTCTATGGAAGCTTACGCAAAGATGATGGGCGGCGACGTTTCCACCATGCGTAACGCATTCCGTCCCGCTGCTGAGAAGCAGGCTAAGATCAATGTTACCCTGACCAAGATTATTGAGGTTGAGGGCATCACCGTTTCCGACGAGGAGATGGAGGAAGAGTTCAATAAGCTGGCCGAGCAGTACAGCCTGGAGCTGGCTAAGGTCAAGGAGATGGTTCCCGCTGAGGAGCTGAAGGCCAATGTGGAAAACCGCAAGGCTGTGAAGATCATCGTTGACGAGGCTAAGGCAGTTGCTCCCAAGGCTGAATAATTCCGGAATAACTTTCCCGGAATTTGGTTAGAATGTTTCAAACCCTGAAAGGAGCATTTCTATGAGCTTAGTACCTTATGTAGTAGAACAGACCAGCCGCGGTGAGCGCAGCTACGACATTTTCTCTCGACTGCTCAACGATCGTATCATTTTCCTCTCCGAGGAAGTGAACGACACCACCGCCAGCCTGATCGTGGCCCAGCTTCTGTACCTGGAAGCCCAGGACCCCGATAAGGACATTCAGTTCTACATTAACAGCCCCGGCGGCAGCGTAACTGCCGGTATGGCTATCTACGACACAATGCAGTACATTAAATGCGACGTAGCCACCATCTGCGTTGGTATGGCCGCATCTATGGGCGCATTCCTGCTGTCTGCAGGCACAAAGGGCAAGCGGATGGCGCTGCCTAATGCAGAAATTATGATTCACCAGCCCTCCGCCGGCACCCAGGGTCAGATCACCGATATGGCGATCCACCTGCGCCGTTTGGAGACCATCAAATCCCGGCTTAACCAAATCCTTGCAGACAATACCGGTAAGTCCATTGAGGTCATTACCGAAGCCTGCGAGCGTGATAACTTTATGACAAGCCAGGAGGCTCTGGAATTTGGTATCATTGACCGGGTTATTGAAAGACATTGATTTTTTAAGGAAAGGCGGTAGCAGTTATGGCAAAAACTGAGGGAAAGCAGTTTTTCTGCTCCTTCTGCGGTAAGGGCGAAGGCCCTTCTCGCTTAATTGCAGGACCTGATGTTTTCATTTGCAGCGACTGCGTACAGGCCTGTTCCCGGCTTCTGCGAGAGGATATTGACCTCGATGACGCACCGGAAACCCTGCTTACCCCCAGAGAAATGAAAGCCTATATGGATAACTACATCATCGGTCAGGACGATGCAAAAATCGCCCTTTCCGTTGCGGTGTATAACCACTATAAGCGGATTTTCCTGGCTCAGGATTCCGACGTGGAACTGCAGAAGAGCAACATCCTGCTCATTGGCCCTACAGGCTCCGGCAAGACCCTCTTTGCCCAGACCCTGGCCAAGTCCCTGGATGTACCCTTTGCCATTGCCGACGCAACCACACTGACGGAAGCCGGCTATGTAGGCGACGACGTGGAGAATATCCTTGTCCGTCTGCTGCAGGCTGCGGATTTCGATGTAGAGCGGGCAGAGCGTGGCATTATCTACATTGACGAGATGGATAAGATTGCCCGTAAGAGCGAAAATACTTCCATCACCCGTGATGTTTCCGGCGAGGGTGTTCAGCAGGCTCTGCTGAAGATTCTGGAAGGAACGGTTGCAGGCGTGCCCCCTCAGGGTGGCCGCAAGCATCCCCAGCAGGAGACTATCCCCGTCAATACCGCCAATATCCTCTTTATCTGCGGCGGCGCATTCGATGGCCTGGACAAGATCATTGAAGCCCGTACCGACAAGTCCGCCATCGGCTTTGATGCCCCGGTGGAAAGTAAGAAAAAGAGAGATTTGGGCAAAATCCTGGCAAAAGTCCAGCCCCACGATCTTCTCAAGTTCGGTATTATTCCCGAGTTGGTTGGTCGTCTGCCGGTGATCACCTGCCTGCAGGACCTGAAGAAAGAGGACCTGATCCGCATTCTCACTGAGCCTAAGAACGCACTGACCAAACAGTACGCTAAGCTCCTGGAAATGGATAATGTGGAGCTGGAAATTACCGACGATGCTCTGGAAGCTGTTGCCCAAAAGGCCATTGAACGGCAGATCGGCGCAAGAGGTCTGCGTGCGGTTATGGAAGAGACAATGATCCGGATTATGTTTGAAATCCCCTCTGATTTGTCTATCCACAAGGTGCGGATCACTGCCGACTGTGTAAATGGCGGCGAGCCCGAGATTATTCGGGACAGTGATAGTCCCCGAAAGAAGCCGGGCGCAAATTAAAAATACAAGCAGGGGGAGGGTAACTCCCCCTTTTTCCCTAGAAACGAGGTGTCCTATGCACGAAGAATTTACTACCGGCACTCTGCCGGTACTGGCACTGCGTGGCCTGGTTGTCTTTCCGGAGCAGACACTCCATTTTGACATTGGCCGTGTAAAATCCGCCCTTGCTTTGGAAGAAGCAATGCGGCACAATCAGCAACTTTTGCTGGTGCCACAGAAAAATATAGTAGAAGATGACCCCGGTTTTGCAGGCCTTTATCCTGTAGGTACGGTGGTTCACGTCAAACAGATCCTAAAATCCCAGGACAACAATATCCGTGTGCTGGTAAATGGTATTTGCCGGGCACGGATCACCGATATTATCCAAGCTGACCCCTATATGTCCGCCGTTGTAGAACGGACGGAGGATGTTCACACAACAGAAAACCTCCGTACCCGAGCCCTTCGCCGGGAAGCCAAGGGCGCATATGGCGCCTATATGGAGCTGACTGAGCGGCCTGCCCAGACGGTTCAGCTGAAAATGATTGCTTCCGAGGATACCGGCTTTGTGGCAGATACCATTGCCCAAAATTCCGGTATAGATTACCCGGATAAAGCAAAGCTTCTGTGCCAATTTAACCCTGTCCGTCGATTGGAAACTACCCTAAAGCTTCTTCAGCAGGAAATGCAAATGCTCCAGCTGGAAAGCGAAATTCAAGAAAAGACCCGTGCACATCTGGATCAGGAGCAGCGGGACTACTATCTGCGGGAGCAGATGCGTGTTATCCGTGAGGAACTGGGCGAAGGCGACGATGCTGCGGAATTTGCCGAATATGAGGAGAAAATCCGCGGTCTCCACCTTGACAGCGCTTCCGAAGAGAAGCTTATGCGAGACCTCTCCCGGCTGAAAAAGCAGCATTTTGGCTCTGCGGAGGCTTCCGTTCTACGTAACTACCTAGATACCGTCCTGGAGCTGCCCTGGCACACGAAAACCAAGGAACGGGTGCAGGTGGATGCCGCCAAGAAGATTCTGGAGAAAGAGCACTACGGCCTTCAAAAGGTAAAAGAGCGAATCTTGGAGACCATTGCCGTTCGGCAGGTTGCTCCCGAGATGCCCCCGCAGATCATCTGCTTAGTTGGCCCTCCTGGCGTGGGTAAGACCTCTATTGCTTATTCCATTGCTCGCAGCCTTAACAGAAAGCTGGCCCGTATTTCCTTGGGTGGCGTTCGGGACGAGGCAGACATCCGTGGCCACAGAAAGACCTATGTGGGCGCAATGCCCGGTCGTATCATCACCGGCATGATTCAGGCCGGCAGTATGAACCCGGTTCTGCTGCTGGACGAAATCGACAAGATGGGCGCTGACCATAGGGGAGACCCCAGCGCAGCCCTTTTGGAGGTGCTGGACGGTGAGCAGAACAAGGCATACCGGGATCACTTTCTGGAAATTCCCGTGGATCTGCAGGATGTGATGTTCATTACAACCGCCAATACACTGGATACCATTCCCAGACCGCTTCTTGACCGTATGGAGGTCATCCAGCTTTCCTCCTATACGGATGAGGAAAAGGTGATGATCGCCAAAAATCACCTGATTCCCAAGCAGCTGAAAAAGCACGGCCTGACCCGAAACGATCTTCGGATCACTGACGACGGCATCCGTGAGATCATCACCTGCTATACCAAGGAATCC
>JAZOVI010000034.1:0-1852 GCA_045658625.1 Faecousia sp. | reverse complement strand
TAGCTGCCTACGATTACTACGTCAAGGGCTACTGGAAGGATGAAAGCATCCGCATCGCCTACGAAGAACTTGTGGCCAAGTACGGCCCCGCCGACCCTCTCCGCAAGTGAACCGTTAAGCGAAAATGAGCAAACCACGATTTGAAGTGACCCCAAAAAGTTAGACAATATTTCAAAGTAAAATTGTTTAAGCAGCCGAAAGGGCTTGCTGTCTGTGAATCGCAGGCGGCAAGCCCTTAAGTTTTGCCTTGATTCGACGATTGTTGTAGTAATCCAAGTATTCATATAGTTCTTGCTTAAAGTGTTCCATTGACTCGAATTCTTGAATGTAGAGCAATTCACTTTTAAGTAAGCCGAAGAAATTTTCCATCACAGCATTGTCCAGGCAATTTCCCTTGCGGCTCATGCTTTGCCGGATCCCCTTTTGGGCGAGCATTTGTTGGTATTGCTTATGCTGATATTGCCAGCCTTGATCCGAGTGTAATATGAGGTTGGTATGATCCGGAACCGTGTCAAAAGCCTTATCCAACATGGAGATTACCATACTCAAAACTGGGTGCGCTGAGACTGTATAGCTGACCAAATCGCCACTGTGCAGATCCAGAATCGGAGATAGGTACAGTTTCTCTCCGAACATGTTGAACTCTGTCACATCAGTTACCCATTTTTCGTTGGGTTTCTCTGTTGTAAAGTCTCTGTTCAGCAAATTCGGCGATATTTTTCCGACTTCACCTTTATAAGAACGGTACTTTTTCATCCGGACACGACAAACCAGGCCCAACTCCTTCATGAGGCGCTGGACTGTCTTGTGGTTCAGATAAATGCCGCGGTTATGCAGCTCTAAGGTGATGCGACGGTAACCATACCTGCCCTTGTTCTCGCAATAGATGGCGGTAATGCTCTCCTTGGCTTCCCTGTACTTGTCTGGCTGACTTGACTTCTTTAGATGGTAGTAAAAAGTTGCTCGGGGCAGTTGAGCGATTGAAAGAAGAATATCCAAAGAATGTCTCTGCCTCAGCTTTTGAACTACCTGCGTTTTTTGCGCTGGCGTCGCTCGTCTTCCAAAACCAAGGCCTGCAAGTTTTTTAGGTATTCATTCTCAGCTCGCAGACGCTGCACCTCGGCAAGCAGGTCTTCTTCAACTGCTTTCGGCAGTGCCTTTGACACATCTTTATTTCTACGTCCGCGTCGTTCGATCCAGAATCCATCTGGACCTTCCTCCAGATAGATTCTTTCCCAATCCTGTACTCGCTTATGACGGATGCCGAACCGTTCTGCTGTTTCGAGGTAACCTAATCCCTCTTCTCGCATTGTTTTGATTACTTCTTCTTTGAACTCTGGCGTATACCGTTGGTTTGGTATTCCTTTTGGCATAACAAAACACCCCACTTGTTAGATAGTATATCATACTGTCTAACAAATGGGGTGCAGTTCACAAAAGCAACTGCTCGACAAATTGGGTTTTGTGGAATTATTGTTCTTCCTTTTTGTCATCATTACACTCTTTGCGCTTGTTTTGGGAATCAATAAGTAATCCGATAGCAGAGCCCATACCCATTCCAATACACATACCCATAGAGATATTACCGATACCTGCACCGATTGCCATACCAACAGACATACCTATACACAGAAAGATTGGCAGATTCGCAATCTGATTGTTAGATTCTTTGTTGTCCTTCATACTATCATCTCCTTGGCCAAATTCAAATTTATTAAATTAATTATAGCACATCAAATGCAAAAGATAAAGAGCAGCTGCCGTGAAAGCAACTGCTCGATAATTGGAATTGGTATGTCTTCACTATTTAAATAGCGTACACTATCATTCCGATAAACGCAGAAAGAATAAT
>JAZOVI010000033.1:0-6886 GCA_045658625.1 Faecousia sp. | reverse complement strand
GGCGTGCCCTCCGCTTTCGTTTGGAAGACCGTTTCCGATCAGTACGGCAAGTACTCCTTCATTAAGGTTCTCTCCGGCACCATCACCTCCGACACCGCTCTGGTCAACGCCCGTACCGGAGAGACCGAGAAGCTGGGTCGTCTGTACTCCATGTGCGGCAAGAAGGCTACCGAAGTTAAGGAGCTTTCCTGCGGCGATATCGGCGCTATCGGCAAGATGGATAAGGTTAAGACCGGCGATACCCTGTGCGATGCCCGTAAGGTCGTCTCCCTGAAGGGTCTGCCTTATGCTCCTGCTTGCTATTCTATGGCTATTTCTCCCAAGACCAAGGGTCAGGAAGATAAGGTGGCTGCAGGCCTGAACCGCCTCAACGAAGAAGATCCCTCCTTCAGCGTATATAACAACGCTGAGACCAAGCAGGTTGTTCTCTCCGGCGCCGGCGATCAGCACCTGGATGTGCTGGTAGCAAAGCTGAAGAGCCGCTTTGGTGTGGATGCCGTTCTGGATACCGCTAAGGTCGCTTACCGTGAGAAGATCAAGAAGACCGTTCAGGCTCACGGCCGTCATAAGAAGCAGACCGGTGGTTCCGGCCAGTTCGGTGATGTCTGGGTTCGCTTCGAGCCTCAGGAAGAGCAGGACGAGATGATCTTCGCAGAAGAAGTCTTTGGCGGCTCTGTTCCCAAGAACTTCTATCCCGCTGTTGAAAAGGGTATTCAGGAAGCTGTTCAGAAGGGCCCCCTGGCTGGCTATCCCATGGTCGGCTTGAAGGCTGTTCTGTACGATGGCTCTTACCACCCCGTTGACTCCAACGAAATGGCATTTAAGCTGGCGGCTATCCTGGCATTTAAGGAAGCTATGCCCAATGCTGCGCCCACTCTGCTGGAGCCCATCGGCTCTCTGGCCGTTACCGTTCCCGAAGCCTACGTTGGCGACGTGATGGGCGACCTCAGCAAGCGCCGCGGCCGTCCCATGGGCATGAACCCCGATGCTGACGGCAATACCGTTGTGGAAGCGGAAGTTCCCATGGCAGAAATGGGCAGCTACGCCATCGACCTGCGGGCGATGACCCAGGCTCGTGGCTCCTTCACCCTGGAGTTCGTCCGTTACGAGGAAGTGCCTAAGGCAAATCAGCAGAAGATTATCGACGACGCCAAGCGCGACGAAGAGTAATTTACAAAATATGCGGTGCAGTTTCGGCTGCACCGCTTTTTTGTGTGGAAATGTGGAGAAAAGTGTGGTAGAATGAAGATAGGCCACCTTGTGTAAAGGGGGCTCCGCGAAGCGGTGGGGGATTGACAATCCCTCCGACCTCGCTATGCTCGGCCACCTCCCTTTACACAAGGGAGGCTTTGGGGGCGGAGGATAATTGCAAGGTTGTACCGGGAGTGGTGCTCCGCGCAGCGAATCAAAATCCTAATGATTGCCGGGGGCAATCATACCGCAATTAATTGCCACGACTCTGCGAGCCTCGCAATGACAACCTAAATTGACAATGGACAAGTGACAATGGACAATTAAGGTGTTCGCATAGCGAACGAATTTCAGATATGTCTGCGCAGCAGACTCCATAATTGTCAATTATCAATTATCAATTGTCAATTCGTTTAGGAGGAAAAGTATGCTTCCTTTGGAATTTTTGAATAGAATGGAAAAGTTGCTGGGGGAGGAGTACCCGGCATATTTAGAGAGCTTGGAGCGGCCCCGGGCGGTGGCGCTGCGGTTTAATCCCCTGAAAGGGGAGAAGGCAGAACTGCCTTTTGTGAAAGAAAATGTACCCTGGGAGGAAAATGGCTTTTATTATGACATAGAAAGCCGCCCCGGTTTGCACCCTTTTCACGAGGCCGGCGTATACTATTTGCAGGAGGCCAGCGCCATGTCGGCGGTGGCGCTACTGGATCCCCAGCCCGGGGAGCGGGTCTGCGATCTTTGCGCTGCGCCCGGCGGTAAGTCTACCCAGATTGCCGGGCGGATGGCAGGGGAGGGCTTTCTTCTTTGCAATGAGTTTAGCCCCAAGCGGGCGAAAATTCTCTCCCAAAATGTGGAACGGATGGGAATTGCCAACGCTCTGGTTACCAACGAAACACCCCTGCGTTTAAGTGGGAAGCTGCCCGGCTTTTTTGACCGGGTGCTGGTGGATGCCCCCTGTTCCGGCGAGGGAATGTTCCGGAAGGAGGAAGCGGCGGTAACGGATTGGAGTGTGGAGACCGTTCAGATGTGCGCCGCTCGGCAACAGGAAATTTTGGATGCGGCGGCGCTTTTGGTGCGTCCCGGTGGACGGCTGGTCTATTCTACCTGTACATTTGCACCGGAAGAAAATGAGGAGACCATCGTAGCGTTCCTGCAAAAGCACCCGGAATTTGCCACCGAGGATGTGGATGCGCCCTGGTTTGAAAAGACCGGAACAGGAATGTTCCGGCTGTTTCCCCATAAGCTATTGGGTGAGGGGCATTTTGTGGCTGTTCTGCGGAAAGCCGGAGAGGAAGAAACGCCTGATAGTTCCATAAAAGGGGAGAAACTGCCCAAAGAGTGGGAAAATTTCGCTCGGGAAATGGGAATTTCTCTGCCTGACGGAAAGGCGGTTTCCTTTGGCGAGACCCTGTACTGGGCGCCTGCCGAAATGCCGGATTTGCGAGGCATTAAGGTTTTGCGACCCGGCTTAGAGTTGGGAGAAGTGCGAAAAGGGCGGTTTATCCCATCTCACGCCCTGGCGCTGTGGCTGAAGGATGCAAAAACCGTGCAATCCTACCCGGCAGACAGCCGGGAGATGGCTTCTTACCTCCACGGAGAGGTAGTGCCGTCGAAAAAGACCGGTTGGTGTCTTGTCCAGGTGGACAGCTACAGCATCGGCTGGGGTAAGGGCGACGGGTCGGTGCTCAAAAATCACTATCCCAAAGGCCTTCGCCGTTAAATAATACTTTACATAAGTCCGGGAATGTGCTATAATTCCTATGATAGCCTGAGCAATATAACCCGAACCCGTTTCTAAGCAAAGAGACCACTCCAGCGCGGCGTTATCGCTTTTTGGAGGGCACAAAGCCCACCTGCAAAGCTCTGCCTTGCTCTGAAGCGGCCTCATAGCTTAGAAATCTACGACCCAAGGGGGACGGATGATTTGGTCAGGCAAGGATTTATGAAGCAGATGGGCTGACGCCCATCAATGAATAAAATGAAGACTGAGCGAATCAGACACCGCCTTGGGCGGGTTCGGGTTATATTACTCAGGCTAAGGAAATATAATCGCAAGGAGTGGATCATCCTTGACTAGATATGAAATTCACGGTGGAAACTCCCTCCGTGGCTCCGTCACTATAAGCGGCGCAAAAAATGCGGCTGTGGCAATCCTGCCTGCCGCCATATTGATTGAGGGAAAATGCCGGGTAGAAAATGTCCCGGATATTTCTGATGTCCGGATACTACTGGAAATTTTGTCCGATTTGGGTGTCGTGGTAGAGCGTTTTCCTGACGGCGTGGTAACCCTGGATAGCACGGTTATCCGCAGCACCCGGCCCAATCCGGAGCTGGTGAAGAAAATGCGCGCCAGCTACTACCTGATGGGCGCGCTGCTGTCCCGGTTTGGGGAGGCAGATGTGGCGCTGCCCGGTGGCTGTAACTTTGCTTCCCGTCCCATTGACCAGCACATTAAGGGTTTTAAGGCGCTGGGCGCCAATGTGGAGGAGACGGAGGAGTATGTGCGTCTCACCCCCGGTGAAAACGGTCTCCAGGGCAATCGTGTCAACCTGGACGTGGTCAGCGTGGGCGCAACCATGAATATTATTATGGCGGCCTGTTTGCTGCCCGGTCAGACCGTCATCGAAAATGCGGCAAAGGACCCTCATATCGTTGACCTTGCCAACTTCCTCAACACCATGGGCGCCAACATCTCCGGCGCAGGTACGGATACCATTAAGGTTCGGGGTGTGGAGAAGCTCAGCGGCGGCACTTACGCTATTATTCCCGACCAAATTGAGGCAGGCACATATCTGGCGGCGGTGGCTGCTGTGGGCGGCGATGTGGTAGTGAAGAACGTCATCCCCAAGCACATGGAGTGCATTACCTCCAAATTAGAGGAAATGGGCGCTACCATCGAAAATTTCGATGATGCCATCCGTATTGCTTCTACCGGCAATCTGACCTGCACTACGGTAAAAACCCGGCCTTATCCCGGTTTCCCCACGGATATGCAGGCGCAGATCTGCGTGTGTATGACGTTGGCTGAGGGTGTCAGCAACCTGACGGAAAATGTCTACGAGACCCGGTTCTTCGGTTACTGCAACGAGCTGGCATCTATGGGCGCGGATATTGTGATTAACGGCAAGACCGCTATTGTTACCGGTGTTCCCCGGCTCTCCGGCGCGGCGGTAACGGCAAAGGACCTTCGGGCCGGCGCAGCGCTGATTATTGCAGGTCTTACGGCCAAAGGCACGACCTATGTGGATAATATTCACTATGTGGAGCGGGGCTATGAACGGCTCATTGAGAAGATGACCGCCTTGGGCGCGGATATTAAGGTTATTGAAGAATAAGAAAAGAGCAAGTCGAAAGACTTGCTCTTTTTAGTTTACAATTGACAGTTGGCAATTGACAATTAAGGTGTTCGCATAGCGAACGAATTTTAGATATGTCTGCGGAGCAGACACCATAATTGTCAACTGTCAATTTTCCATTGTCAATTAATCAAACAGCGGGGTTGAGAGGTAGCGGTCGGCACCGTCGGGGAATATAACCGCAATCTGTTTGCCTGCGTTTTCAGGCCGTTTTGCTAAGGCGATGGCGGCGCTGAGGGCTGCGCCGGAGGAAATGCCGACGGCTATATTTTCAGCGTTTTTCAGCAATCGGGCGGCGGCATAGGCTTCCTCTTCCGTAATGGGGAGGATCTCATCCATGAGGGAACGGTCTAAAATGCTGGGGATAAAGTTTGCGCCGATGCCCTGCAGACCGTGAGGCCCGGCTTTGCCGCCGGAAAGCAGGGGAGAGGCGGCTGGTTCTACGGCTACCACCTGCAGGTTGGGATTTTGCTTTTTCAGATACCGGGCGCAGCCGGTGATGGTGCCACCTGTGCCTACGCCGCAGACCAAAATGTCCAGCTTGCCGCCCGTGTCTTTCCACAGCTCCGGGCCGGTGGTCATTTCGTGAGCCAGGGCATTATGGGGGTTATTAAACTGGTCAGGGATGAAACTGCCGGGGAGGGCTTTTTGGAGTTCCACGGCTTTTTCCACAGCGCCCTGCATACCCAAAGCCCCGGGAGTCAGTACCAGCTCTGCGCCGTAGGAAGCGATCAGCTTCCGGCGCTCAAGGCTCATAGAGTCCGGCATAACGATGATGGTTTTATAGCCACGGGATTTGGCGACGGCGGCAAGGCCGATGCCGGTATTGCCCGAGGTAGGCTCAATAATGGTGCTGCCCTCTTGCAGAAGCCCGGCTTTTTCTGCGCCGTCGATCATATAGAGGGCGGCCCGGTCTTTCACAGACCCGGCGGGATTTCTAAATTCTAATTTTCCAAGTATGGTGGCAGAAAGGCCCTCCCTTTGCATAAGATGGGTAAGGGGAACGAGGGGGGTATTGCCGATATTGTTTTCGGAGAACATAGAAAACTCCTTTCAGTTGACAATGGATAATTGACAATGGACAATGGACAATTAAGGTGTCGGCTATGCCGACGGATTTAGAGTGCATTATCGAAAGAATGTCATTCTGAGGAGGCTATGCCGACGAAGAATCTACGCATTGAACATTTGCATAGCAGTTATGATAATGCGAAGATCCTTCGACGCGGCTTCGCCTTGCTCAGGATGACAGGGTTGGGAGACTGTGCCGGGAGATTGCCACAGGCGGCAAGCCGCCTTCGCAATGACAAACAAAATTGTCAATTATCCATTATCAATTGTCAATTAATTATACGCCTGGGGTGGATAGATGTCAACAACCGATTGACAGAGGGAGTTCATTATGCTATTTTATAGCAAAGGAGTGAGGCAAATGGAAAATCTGGAGCAGAAGATTGAAAGTCTTGTGGATGGTATTCTCGCTGATTACGGCAAGGGTCGGGAAATCGACAAGATGGAGCTGGTGCGCCGCCCGGAAAAGGAAGCGGTGATTGACATCATCGGAAAGCTTCGCTGGATTATTTTCCCCGGCTATTCCCGGGATAAAAATTATAAGGTTTACAATGCAAAGCATAATTTATCTATGCTCATTGAGGACGTGTTTTATAACCTGAACAAGCAGATTTCCCTTGCCTACCAGGGTGCAGGAGTTGCCGAGGAAGAGGCAAAAGTAAGGGCAGAGCAGGTAAGCGTTCGGTTTTTTGAGAAAATCCCCGCTGTGCGGGCGGTGGTGCAGACGGATATTGAAGCCTTTTATGAGGGCGACCCGGCGGCCACCGATGTCAGCGAGATTATTTACGCCTATCCCGGTCTGTTTGCCATTACGGTCTATCGACTTGCCCACGAGCTGTATCTGATGGAAGTGCCGCTGCTGCCGAGAATTATGACCGAACACGCCCACAGCGTTACGGGTATCGACATCCATCCCGGCGCTACTGTTGGGGAGTATTTCTTCATTGACCACGGTACGGGTATTGTTATTGGTGAGACTACGGTCATCGGCAAGAATGTGAAGATTTATCAGAGCGTTACTTTGGGCGCCCTGTCTACCCGGGGTGGGCAGAGTCTCCGGGGCAAGCGCCGCCATCCCACCATTGAGGACAATGTTACCATCTACGCCGGCGCGTCGGTTTTGGGCGGCGATACGGTGATTGGGCAAGGGTCGGTGATTGGCTCTAACGCCTTTATTACCAAATCCGTTGCTCCCTGCACTACGGTGAGCATCAAAAATCAGGAGCTGCAGATGAAGGTGCGTTCCGGCTGCTGCGGAGAATTTGAGAAAT
>JAZOVI010000032.1:0-2300 GCA_045658625.1 Faecousia sp. | reverse complement strand
ACCTCTGTTGTTTTTGTAGAACCCATCAAGCCTCCCTTGTGCAAAGGGAGGTGGCTTGCCGAAGGCAAGACGGAGGGATTGTAATCTAACGACAACAACAATCCCCCAGTCAGAAATCAAAGATTTCTGACAGCCCCCTTTACACAAGGGGGCCTTTTATAGGTTTTTTTCACTATCCCTCTATTATCTGCCTTTTTCGTTATCCTGTCAACTGTTTACAGCTTATTTCGCATAATTTTTCCGCTGATGGTCTTGGGAAGCTCCTCCCGGAATTCCACAATCCGGGGATACTTATAAGGCGCGGTGTGGGATTTGACGTAATTTTGGATTTCTTTCTTCAGTTCCTCTGTGGGGTTCGTTCCCTTTGTCAGCACGATGCAGGCCTTGACCACCTGACCCCGTACCTCATCAGGTGCGGCGCAGACGCCACACTCTAAGACATAGGGCAGCTCCATAATGGTAGACTCAATTTCAAAAGGTCCGATCCGGTAGCCGGAGGACTTAATTACATCGTCTGCCCGACCAACATACCACAAATAGCCCTCTTCATCCCGCCAGGCAAGGTCGCCGGTGTGATACATACCGTCGTGCCAAACCTCGTCGGTC
The DNA here is from genome assembly GCA_045658625.1 of Faecousia sp. Taxonomy (GTDB): domain Bacteria; phylum Bacillota; class Clostridia; order Oscillospirales; family Oscillospiraceae; genus Faecousia. Next base: position 1,694 of record JAZOVI010000032.1, on the reverse strand, counting down.
TTTTCGGCATTTCCGTAGTAGCCCAAGAACACGCCGCAGGTGGGCTTGGGGTCGGTATGAATGACGATTTCACCGTTAACACCGGCAGGAACGCTCTTGCCATCGGCATCCACAATGTCAATGCCGTAGCCGGGAACAGGTTTACCCATAGCGCCGGGCTTGATGGCTGTGCCGTAGAGGTTTGCGATGCCTAAGGTCATCTCCGTCTGACCGAAGCCCTCGTGGATCCGCAGCCCGGTGGACTTTTCAAACTGATAAAACACCTCTGGGTTCAGCGCCTCACCGGCGGTAGTGGCGTGATGGATGGAGGAGAGGTCGTAATTACTCAAATCCTGCTTAATGAGCATCCGGTACATCGTAGGCGGCGCGCAGAAGGTAGTAATATTGTACTTTTTGAACATCGGCAGAATCTTATCTGCCTCGAAGCGGTCAAAGTCGTAAGTAAAGACAGCCCCTTCGCAAAGCCACTGGCCGTAGAGCTTACCCCAAAGGGCTTTGCCCCAGCCGGTCTCGGAAATGGTGAAATGTAAGCCGTCTTTTTCCACCTGATGCCAGTATTTTGCCGTTACATAATGGCCTAAGGCATACTTATAGCTGTGCATAGCGATTTTGGGATAACCGGTAGTGCCGGAGGTGAAGAACATAAGCATGGGGTCGTCGCCGCAGGGAGCATCTTCCGTTCTTACATACCGGCGGCTAAAGAGGCCGTACTCCTCGTCGAAATCGTGCCAGCCGTCCTTTTTGCCACCTACCAAAACCTTGGTGAGGTTCATTCCGCTGATCTTCTCCGCCAAATCCACCTGATTGGCGGTGTCGCCGTCTGCGGTGCAAAGGATGGCGGAGACCCCGCCTGCCTGGAAGCGGTAGGTAAAGTCGTGCTCCACCAGCTGATTGGTGGCGGGAATGGCGATTGCGCCCAGCTTGTGCAGACCCAAAATGGCAAACCAGAACTGATAATGGCGCTTTAATACCAGCATCACCCGGTCGCCCCGCTTAATGCCGAGAGACTTAAAATAGTTGGCGCACTGGGAGGAAGCGTCCTTCATATCCTTAAAGGTAAACTTGCGCTCTGTGCCGTCGTTTGCCACGTGTACCATCGCGGTCTTTTCCGGGTCTTTCCGGGCGATGGCATCTACGGTATCGAAAGCGAAGTTATAGCTGTCGGTATCGGCAAACCGCACATCGGTCAGCACACCGTCCTCATCTTCCACGCCCCAAACGAAGCGGTTGCACAGAAGCTTGGCTTTTTCCATTTTCCGGTCAGTCCGGGGAGGAAGCTTCAGCGCCGTGTCCCGCTTGTCGCTGGCCATAATCATGGAAAGGAAGGTGCAGTCCTTTCCGTCAACGGCAATCATACCGTGGGGCGCAGAGGACTGGTAGAAAATAGAGTCGCCCTCCCGGAGCACCTCCTCGTGCTGGCCGATGCGAATCCGCATTGCGCCGGAAAGCACCAAGTTAAATTCCTGACCGTCGTGGGTGGTGGTGTGGATCGGCTTATTCTGCAGGTCGTCAGAATATTCATAAGTAACATAGTAAGGGGTTGCCAGCTTCTGGCGGAACATGGGCGCCATATCGGCGATGGTAATGCCGTCCTCGCTGGCGGTAACCATACCCTTGCCCCGGCGGGTAACGGTATAGGCAGAGAGCTTTGCGCTGTGGCCCTCTAAAAGCTCCGTAATTTCAAGGCCAAAGAC
>JAZOVI010000031.1:0-5929 GCA_045658625.1 Faecousia sp. | reverse complement strand
TACGCCGTCAACGGTTACAGATACATCGTTAACCGTCAAAATATCCTTACCCAGCTCACGCTCCGGCATAAAGCCCACGAAGGGATAGCGTCGGGTGGAGCAAGGCATTTCCTCAACTGTCAGCTTGTCCAGCAGCTTCCGACGGGCAGTTGCCTGCTTGGCCTTACTCTTATTGGCAGAGAACCGCTGAATAAACAACTGCAGTTCTTCAATCTTTTCCTGGTTTTTCTTGTTTTTATTGCGGATCATAGCTTGAACCAACTGGGAGGACTCGTACCAGAAGTCGTAGTTACCGACATACATCTTGATCTTGCCGTAGTCAATATCCACAGTATGGGTACAAACCGTATTCAGGAAGTGTCGGTCGTGGGAAACAGCGATGACCATGCCGGGGAAATCCAGCAAGAAGTCTTCCAGCCAGTTGATTGCTTCGATATCCAGGTTGTTGGTGGGCTCGTCCAGCATAACGATGTCGGGGTTACCAAACAACGCCTGGGCCAGCAGCACCTTCACCTTAAGTCTCGGGTCAACAGTGCCCATAATATCATAGTGCAGTTCTGTTCCGATGCCCAGACCCTGCAGCAGACGGGAGGCATCGCTTTCTGCTTCCCAGCCGCCCAGCTCTGCAAACTCTGCCTCCAATTCGGAAGCGCGCATACCGTCCTCATCGGTAAAGTCGGGCTTTTCGTAGATAGCATCCTTTTCTTTCATAATGTCGTAAAGGTGCTGGTTGCCCATAATCACCGTATCCATAACGGTATATTCGTCATAAGCGTTCTGGTTCTGCTTCAGCACAGAAACCCGCTTTTCCGGATCTACAAAAATGCTGCCGGAAGTGGATTCCAGTTCTCCTGTGAGCAGACGCAGGAAAGTAGACTTACCTGCGCCGTTAGCGCCAATAATGCCGTAGCAGTTGCCGGGCAAAAACTGCAGATCTACATGCTGGAACAGCCACTGACCGCCAAATTGCATACCTAAATTGCTGACTGTGATCATAATTTACTCCTTAAAATCCCTACGTTCTATACATCTAACGCCTTTTCTTTTCCGAAAGGCGCATACTCATACATTGTAATAATACCATAAAAATAAAAATAAGCAAACCCTTTTTGTAAAAAATTACCGCTGCAAAAGCTGCAGCGGTAATTTTTCTTTATTTTTCCGGTAATCTGCTGCGGCGGTAGCGGCGCTTTCCGCTGCTACGCTCCTCCGGGTCTGCTTTTTCCGCCCGGCGGGCATAAACTTCGGCAGCCTCTGAGGTAGCTTCATAAGTCAGGCGGCTGACCCGAACCGTACCGTCCGGCTGATCCGACAGACGAACCCGCACCAAAAACTTACCGTGTTCCGGGCAAGTAGCCAAATCCATATACCGCCGACCGGGCTGGGCAAACCAGCGAGATCCCAACATCTGCCGTCCACAGGTGGGGCACTTGTTTTCCGCCCCCGATTGGGCTGCCAAAGCCGCGCGCTTGTCTGCATAATCGTAAAACACCTTCCGGCTGATACAACCGGGAAGCTCTGCGCCGTGGAAGCCATTGACGTGGCTTTGGAGCGCTGCACCGTATTCTTCCGTTCCCTTTTTCAGGTCCAGTTTTGCGCAGATCAGCGCCGTATGATAGGCATCTCCCAAAGCATCGTGAGCCGGACGGGTGGCAGGAATTTCAAATATTTCCATTGCGGTTTTTAATGCTTTTTGAGCAGTACTGCCATCGGTTTGGGCATTGAAAATCATCTGGGCGTTATACCAGCGGCTGACCCAATTCTCGTCCATACCAAACAGCCGCAGATTTTCCCGCAGCATCGTAATATCATCAAAGCCCCAGGTCAAAAAGATAATATCCTCGCCGCACCAGGCGCGAAACTGTTCCATAGCCTCCGGAAAAGGAACGCCCTCTTCCTGAAGCTGGGATTCCTTAATGCCCGTAAGCTTGCTGATACGCCGATTCAGACGGCGGTAATATTTCGGCCGAATCAAAACCTGGAATTCATCTGCAACGACCCGATCCTCTGTAACACGCACAGCGCCAATTTGGATGATCTCGCCCCGAATCTGCACAGGCAGCACCTTTTTTGCTGACGGAGAGCCGGGCCAGGGCTGATTCCATTCCATATCCAATACGATATAGTCCATAAAGATAAAACCTCAGTTTTCTGTTATCCTCTTATTATCATACCACAAAAACGGTGCATCTGTAAACCATAACTTTAAAAAGCGGCATCTTTCCCAAGAAAGACGCCGCTAAAATCTTTATGGATTTACACTTTCGTGGGTAAGAAGCTTGTAGTCAACATAGTATCTCTGCTCTATTGCCTTGCCGCTCAGCAAATTCTTAGCGGCTTGGACAACCTGATCACAAAGCGCCACGGTATCTTCCACCAATGCGGCTGTCATTGCGCCTGTCCGTATTGCCTCTTCGCAGGCTTCTGCCGTACCGGCGCCAATTACCACCACATCCCGACCCGGTGTGCGTCCGTTTTCCCGGATAGCTTCGACAGCACCCAAAGCAAGGGCGCTGCTATCGCAGAAGATCAGTTCCAAATCCCGTCCATACTTAGAAAAAGCCTGCTTACAAATGGCTTTTGCCCCTTCGGCAGTGCCATCGCAGACCACTTCCTCCAGCTTGATGGTTTTGTATGCGCCGGCAATTTCCTCTACCGCCCGGAAATATGCGTCCTTATCCGATGCAGAAAGGAGCATATAATCTACATATCTGTCTCTGTTAACATCTGCCTTGGTAAAATAGCGCTCCAACAGCGCCGCCTGCATATATCCCAGCTTCTGCTGATTCCAGCCTACAAAATAGCCTTCTCCCAAATTTTCCGGTTCAGCTTCTATAAACAGCACCGGCGTTTCCGCCGCCATTTCCAAAATTTCAGCTGTATCGGCAGGATCAACTGGCTGAACAATCAGCAGCTTCACATCCTTTTGGCGCAAGCGCTCTACCTGCTGGCTCTGCTTCTCAGGATCATTCTCCCCTTTTTCGATCAGAACCGTATATCCCGCTCGCTTCAGGCCATCCCGCAGCATATCTTCCATATCGCTGTCTGCGCCTGCCAAGCACAGGCCAACCTTCGGGGTAACAGCATCTATTAACATATATCCGCCTATGCCCATAATCACAACAGACAGGACAATGGCGCAGATAATTAAGTGGAATTTTTTCATAAGATTTCCTCATTTTGCTTTCTGTCAGGAAAAGTCGTTACACAATATACCATAAATTAACACTTTTTGCAAGCCCCTCGAAAGCACCTATGCTATACACCCCGATACCGTAAAATGCAACCATTCTCACCCTCTGTCGTTTACTTTCCTCCCGTTTCGGTATGCTTCGTTATGAAAAGGAGGCGTTTACTATGAATCAACAGAAAATCGTTTTTTGGTACAGCCAAGAAAAAGGAGTGTTGCAAAATTGCAACACTCCTTTTTGATTTACCAAATAACCACTCTCTTAGAGGGCGCAAGATACATACCGTCAGTCTTTTTGACACCAAAGGTAGCGTACCATTCAGGGAAGTTTCTGGGAGGCATGTTGGCCCGCAGATAGCAAGGACCGTGGACATCCACCTGCAGAAGCAGGGCCTGGTATTCAGGCTTTGCTTTCTGACACCATACTCTTGCCCAGTTGGCAAAGTACTCCTCGAAGGAAACGCCCTCGGAGCTCGACATAATGTCCAATGTTACCGCCATACCACCGTTGTCGGCAATGTTTTCGCTGACGGTGAACTTACCGTTGACGGTGCCCCAGGGAAGTTCGATACCGTCAAACTGCTTGATCATGGCGTTGACCTTCTTGTTAAACTTCCGCTCGTCTGCTTTTGTCCACCAATTGTTCAGGTTGCCCAACTCGTCGCACTTAGCGCCGTTGGAGTCGAAGGCGTGAGAGATTTCGTGGCCGATGACTGCGCCGATGCCGCCCAGGTTCTCGCTTCTGGTCTGATGGATAGAGTAGAAGGGAGGCTGCAAAATGGCAGCGGGGAAGGTGATGTCGTTGACAAAGGGATCATAGCAGGCGTTTACCATATGTCCGGGCATTGCCCAGTGGGTGCGGTCTACTTCCTGACCCAACTTTGCAAAATTATCCTCCATACGGATCTTTCTGATGGTAGATACCACATCAAACAGGGATTTGCTCTTATCAAAGACCAGCTTGTCGTAAATGGCTTCCACCCGATCGGGATAACCCAGCTTAAGGCCCATCTTAGAAAGCTTCAGGATAGCCTTTTCCTTGGTAGCCGGCTCCAAAATGTCGTTGGTTTCGATCCGCTTCTGATAGGTAGCTACGATCTGCTGAACGATTTCTGTAATATCCTTCTTTGCTTCCTCGCCAAAGTACTTTTCGCCGTAGTACAGGCCTACAGGCTCGCTATACATACCGGAGGCAAGCTGATAGGCAAACTTCTCGGCAGAAGAAACAGCGGCAATGCCGGAGAGGGCTCTGCGGAAAGCGCCGCCCAAATCACGCAGCTCCTCGGAAAGGAGGCTGCAGCTGCCCAGCAGGGTAACCACATATGCCCAATGCTTGTACATCTCAAAGGTGTCGGGATTGAACACTTCCTTGAAATTCTTGAAGTATCTGGGCTCAGCCACGATGATTTCCTCAGGAACAAAACCGAAGAGGTCAGAAAGGAGCTTCTTCAGGTTCAGGGGCTTTACCATACCTGCCACTCTGCCGGACTTCATGGGGTTATACATCTTGGTGTACTCGGACCACTCTTCGTTGCTCTTAACGTATTTGGCAACGAGCGCATCAAAGGCCAGGGTGTCCTGAATCAGGAGGTCGATTTCTTCCTCGCTGTGGCCGGCAATAGCCAAAATCTGCTTCGCAGAGCCGCTCCACATATTCAGCAGCATATCTCTCTGCTGTTCCCGGCCCTCTTTATAATAGGAAGCGTCGGGCAGAATGACACTGGGACCCTGAATCATCACGCAGTGGTGGGTGGTGTCCTTCATATTGGGCTCTACCGCAATGCTGATGGGCATAGCAATGCCCTTAAACAGCAGCTCCTTGGCGTGGAGATTGTAAGAACGCATAGTGGTAATCTTTTTCAGAACGGATAGGTTCTTCAGCGCAGGCTTGATACCGTGCTTTTTCTTTCTTTTTACATCCTTAGCAAGGGTGTACAGGGCGCAGGCGCGAGCAAGGTAGTCGTTGGGGTAGGATGCATCCTTACACATAGTGTTAAATTCGCCAATCATCAGCTTTTCTACATCGGTGCTGAGGGCGGCGAAACCGCCGGCAACGGGCATATCCTCGGGAATTACCAATTCCTCCAGCTTTTCCTGGTTGACATAGGTATACAGATCATCTTGAATTCTAATCTTTTCCATGATTATCTCCTTTGCAATAAAAGAAATTATGATATAAATCATTTTGGGAATTATACCATAGTAGACGAATTTTGTAAATAGAAAGCTGAGCTACGCACCCTGAAAACAAAAAGAACACCACCCGATCGGGTGGTGTTCTCTTTGGCTCCCCCTGTTGGACTTGAACCAACGACCTGCGGATTAACAGTCCGTCGCTCTACCGACTGAGCTAAGGGGGAATATTTGTGTTCGCGTTACCTATTTTCACGGCCAGTCACCCGGCAACTATCGTCGGCGTACGTGTGCTTAACTTCTGTGTTCGGGATGGGAACAGGTGGACCCACACGACAATCAACACGAACTCTTGTGGATGGCTTTCGCCATCTTTTATATCAAAGCGGTAAACCGCTCTAATAACATATGCATTATAGCCCCAAATTATTCATATGTCAAGAAAAACTTTCCATAAGAAAGGAGTTGGTGACCCATACCGGATTCGAACCGATGTTAACGGCGTGAGAGGCCGCTGTCTTAACCACTTGACCAATGGGCCATTGGTGCAGCTTCAGGGACTCGAACCCGGGACCCACTGATTAAGAGTCAGTTGCTCTACCAACT
>JAZOVI010000030.1:0-18724 GCA_045658625.1 Faecousia sp. | reverse complement strand
CCCTGGACACCGATAACGGTGGTGTGCAAGCTCTGGTACATATTGGGCTTGGGGGTGGAAATATAGTCCTTAAACCGACCGGGTACCAGGTTAAACAAATCGTGGATATGACCCAGCACGTTATAGCAATCGGGAATGGAGTCTACCACCACCCGGAAAGCGTAAATATCGTACAGCTCGTCAATGGTCTTATCCTGGGCGTTCATTTTCCGATAGATGGAATACACGTGCTTAATACGGCCGTAAGTCTTATTGTGAATGCCCACCTCTTCCAGGCGACTACTGATTCTCTCCTGGACGGCGTGCATAAACGCTTCGTCCTTTTCCTTATGGGCCTTGAGATGGTCCATAATTCTTTCGTAATTTGCAGGGTCGATATACCGAAGGGCAATATCCTCCAGCTCCCACTTGACCCTCTGCATACCTAAGCGGTAAGCCAGGGGGGCATAAATGTCCATGGACCCCCGGCGCTTAAGATTCTGCTTTTCCGGCGTTTGGTCCTGCATAGTACGCATATTGTGAAGCCGGTCGGAAATTTTAATCAGCACCACCCGAATGTCCTTGGACATGGCCATAAACATCTTCCGCAGGTTTTCCATCTGCTCCTGCTCGTTGCTGGAGAAGTTGGCACGGGTCAGCTTGGTAACGCCCTCCACCAATTCCGCGCAGGTCTGCCCGAAGAGCTTGGCAATCTCGTCAAAAGAAGCATCGGTATCTTCGATACAATCGTGGAGCAAGGCGCCCAAAATCGCTTCCTCGTCAAGACCCAGTTCTGCCACAATCTCCGCAACAGCTAGGGGGTGGATGACATAGGGAGAGCCGTCCTTCCGCTTTTGATCCTTATGCTTTTCCCGGGCATAATTCACCGCCCGGTCAATACGGTCCATATCCGTATCGGGCATATATTTTTGGATGGCTGCGCACAGCAGCGCATATCGGTTTTCAAAGGTTTCCACGTATTTCAACTCTCTTTCGCCTGCAGAAGTTTCTGCAGCGTGGGACTTAAATTCAAATCGGTTTTTTCCGCGCAGGTATTTACCCGAATGGAAATGTACTTATGCTGACGCTGAAGTTCCAAAAGGCCAACATCCCGGAAAATATCCAGGCAAATCAGCAGTTTTTCAAGACTTAAGGGTTTCTCTGTCCAACGGACGATTTTCCGGCAAAGGCTCATAGGCGTCTCCCGGACAATTCCCCTCTGCATAGCAAGATAGCGCCAAACATAGCTCTGGGTCTCCCGGTTCGGCTGCAAGCTTTCCGCGCCGGCAGCTGTCAGGCTGCCGCAGCAAAGTGCTCGGTAATTGGCGGTTTCTGCAGAGCAATCTGCCTTACAGCTGGGGCGGATATCCACCACATTCATCTGCACAGAGCGCTCGCCCCGGTATTCATTTACCTGGGCAGAAAAGGCTACATCCACCAAGTCTCCCGGGCAGATGCAGGCCGTCTCCGGTGTAGCGGAGAAATAGATAGCCTGGAAGCTATGTCTGCCGCTGCGCAGGCGCAGACGCATATGTCTGCCGCTGCCTACCTGACCAATCCGCTCTACCGTCAAACGCTCCATTAGGAAAAGAGGTTTCGGACAGCCGGCGCCACAGGGCTCCAGCATTCTTAATGCGTCAATGTTGGAAAGGGTCAGCATTTCCGGGGGGACGACACAATCACCGTTCAAAGCAGTTGCCGTACCGGCAGAAGCATAATAGCTTTCTGCCATCCGGCAGAGCGCCTCCCGGAAGCGTCCAATATTTTCTCTCTGGATGGTAAAGCCAGCCGCCAGCTCATGACCGCCGTAGCTTTCCAGCAAGTCGGCATTTTCTTTCAGGGCAGAAAACAGGTTGAAACCGCCATAGCTTCGAGAGCTGGCCTTTCCGTACTCCCCGTCCAGGCAAATCAGCACAGCGGGGCAGCTATATTCCTCGGCAATGCGGCTGGCAACAATGCCTACCACGCCCTGATGCCATGTTTCGTCCGCCAAAACGATAGCTTCCGGTGTTTTTTCCGCCGGGAGCATTTCAATGGCCTGATCGTAAATCGCCGTCTCCACCTGTTGCCGCTGACGGTTCAGCTCGCATAATTCTTCTGCCAAACCTTCTGCATAGGTTTTATCCGATGTGAGAAACAGCTCCAGCGCCAGATGGATTTGTCCCATCCGGCCGGCGGCGTTAATCCGGGGGGCTAACACATAGCCAACAGAAGAGGCAGACAGATCTGCCGCCTTGCAGCCGCAGACCTTCATCAGCGCTGCCACACCTGCCCGGGGAAACTGCTGCATTTGCAAAAGACCCTCTTGCACAAACAGACGGTTCTCCCCCTGCAGAAGCATCACATCCGCCACCGTTCCCAAGCAGACCAAGTCGCTGTACGTTTCCAGCACCTGCTGCTGATTACCGCAAATAGCCGCTGCCAGCTTGAACGCTACGCCAACGCCGGACAAATTCTTATGGGGATAGCCGCCGTCGATCCGGTGAGGGTCGATCACCGCCACCGCTTCCGGGAGCGTTTCCTTACATTCGTGGTGGTCGGTAATAATTAAATCAATGCCCTTTTCCCGGCAAAGAAGCGCTTCCTCCAGGGCGGTAATGCCGCAGTCCACCGTAATAATTAAAGTTACATTTTGCTCGTAAAGCTGCCCGATTGCCAAAGCATTCAGGCCGTAGCCCTCCTCTAATCTGCCGGGGATATAGGGTACGCAGTCAGCCCCCATCTCCCGGAGAAAATTGGTAAGCAGACAGGTGGCGGTAATACCGTCCACATCGTAGTCGCCAAACACGGCGATTTTCTCCCCGCGAGCCAAAGCGGTACGAATTCGCTCCACAGCAGGAGTCATATCGGTCAGCAAAAAGGGGTCAGGCAGAAAGTCGCCGCAGCCAAGATAACTCTGCGCCTGCCGCTCATCGGCAATACCACGGGAAGCCAACACCATTGCCGTCAGCGGCGGGTATCCGGCGCGTACTAGGGTGTTTACATTTTCCGCCTCTATCTTTCCTACATTCCAGATTCCGTATTTCAAAGTATAACACATCCATTATATCATTTTCTTTGTATTATAGCAAAAATGTCCGGAATGCACAATAGATTTCTACATTTTTTCCGCATTTAGAATTTGCGCCGCGGCAGAAGCTGCCATAGGCGCTAAAATCAGTCCTAAAAAGCCCCAAAACCGGTAACCTGTGTAAATAGCAACTAAGGTTAGCAAGGGGTCAAGGCCTAAATGCTTCCCCACTAATTTGGGTTCTAAAACTGCCCGCACACCGGCAGACAAACCGTAAAGCCCCAGGTAACACAACGCCCGTGTTCCCTCTCCCTGAAGTAGACTTACAAGCGCACAGGGCGCAAGCACCGTACCTGTTCCCAAAAGGGGCACAGCATCCACAACTGCCACCAACACCGCCCAAGCCGGGGCGTAAGGAATTTTCATAAGCAGAAAGCCTACGGTTACAATGCCGTAGGTTACCAGGCACAGGGTAAGCTGCGCCTTCAGCCAACCCCAAAGGGCGCTGCGCACCCGCTGGAGCGTGGGAATATAGTTTTCTTTCCACTTTTCCGGCAGAGAAGCTGTAAGCTTTGCCCGCAATTTGGGCAGACGGGCAGAAATCATAAAAGCTGCGATCAGTCCTGTGCCAATTCCCAACGCCCCATCTGGCACAGCCCCCAGTATAGAGCCAACCACCCCGGGGATGCGGTCTGCTACACGATCCATAAGGGCTGTTCCGTTATTAAAAAAGCGGGAAACCGTACCACTTAGCATTGGTCTGATTCCATCCGGGGCGGAGGACGCCAAATTTGTCAGATAATTTTCTAAAAGTCCCATACCGTCCCGGGCAGTCTGCTGTAAATCCGGCACAGCTTTTGCAAGAGCGCCCAGCTCCCGTACCACCGCCGCTCCCAGCAGGGAGAGTATGGTAATCATCGCCACAAGCACGCTGATAATGCCCACCCCTGCTGCAGCAGGTCGGGGCAGCTTCCCCTTCTTAACGCAAAAGTCCACCACCGGCTCTGCAGAAAATGCCAACGCCGCACCCAGCAGAAACGGCATTGCCACCGGCAGTACATATCGCACCCCCAACCACAGCAGAAAGACACCTGTAATCCACAAAAAGATCTTTTTTTTGAAAATTTTCCCCATTCCCGCTGCTCCTCCTGCCCCTAAGGCTTGCAATTTGTAAAATATATGATACAATAACCATATTCTAACCAGAAAAAACTGTGGTTTTGCATAGAATCGGAGGCTGCACTATGGCAAACAATCCTAAGTACTTTATTGTGGAAGCATCTGCCCTTCCCGAAGTGTTTTTGAAAGTGGCAGAGGCAAAGCACCTGCTGGCCACCGGTCAGGTCTCTACCGTCAACGAGGCTGCCAAGCAAACCGGCATCAGCCGCAGCGCTTTTTATAAATACAGAGATTCCCTGCTCCCCTTCCAGAATATGACAAGCGGCCGGATCATCACCTTCCAGCTTCTGATTCACGACAAGCCGGGTATGCTCCAGAGTATTTTGAGCACCTTTACAGACTGTCATTCCAATATTATGACCATAAATTCCATTGTTCCTACCGACGGCTGCGCCGTTGTAACCATTTCCGCAGAGACCATCCATATCACTGTCGAACTAGAGGACTTCCTCCAGGCTCTGCGGGATACCCCGGGTGTAATCAAAGCAGAGATTTTAGCAGGCTAAAACAAAATGGGCGTATGAAACAAAATACGCCCATTTTTGCACCTTTTCAGGTCTATTCCATAAAATGGCACAGAGGTGATTCCTATGCGTATTGTGCAAAAATACGGCGGCTCTTCCCTGGCAGATATAGATAAACTCCAGGCCGCCGCCCAGCGGGTCAGTCAGCTTGCCCGGCAAGGCACACAGGTTGTGGTGGTGGTTTCTGCTCAGGGGGACACCACCGATGAACTGATTGAAAAAGCAAAAACCGTCAACCCCCGTGGCTCTGCCCGGGAGATGGACGCCTATCTTTCTGCCGGTGAGCAGCTTTCCGCTTCTCTTATGGCAATGACCCTCGGGGCGTTGGGCGTACCGGCAGTAAGTCTTTGCGGCTGGCAGGCGGGGTTGCTGACCGACGATGTTTACGGCAATGCCCGGATTTTGGGACTGAAAAATGACCGTATTCTCCGGGAACTGAACAAAGAAAATGTTGTGGTAGTGGCAGGCTTCCAGGGCGTCAGCGCCGGAGGCGATATTACCACCTTAGGTCGGGGCGGCTCGGATACTACCGCCGTAGCCTTGGCAGCTTTCCTGCAGGCAGACCTTTGCCAAATTTTTACGGATGTGGACGGCATTTATGACCGGGATCCCCGACGCTTCCCGGATGCCCAGCGGTTTTCAGAAATCAGCTACGAGAAAATGCTTCGGCTGATCCGCAACGGCGCCCAAGTGCTTCACGACCGATCTGTGGAGCTGGCCCGGGCCTATGACCTAAAAATCGAAGTCCTGTCCTCTGCTACCGGCGCGCCGGGTACCATCGTAGGGCCTTAACCGCAAATAAAAAAGGAGAGCCATTGGCTCTCCTTTTTTAATCGTTAAAATATTTGGAAAATACGCTGTTTTCCAGGAAGATCACATTCAAGTCTACATTGCCCTTAATGCCACTGATCTTTCCTTTGGAGGAGTACTGCCACATATCCACCCGGAACTCAGAACGGAGATAACTGCTGTTATAGTCGGCATACCACAGAGCGTAGTCTGCCAATTCCTCCATATAGAACTTTTCCTCCACTATGTACCGGGCGCAGTAGATCATAGGATCGTAACCGGCGGCTTTGATGGTATCGCAGAAGGCTTTGACGCAATCGGTAGCCCGGCGGCGGGAAACGCCGTAAGCACGGTCTGTGGTTTTGGAATATTCCCAATCGCAGGCCAGAGGCAAATCCACATCCCAGCCCTTTACAATGTCCAAAAGGTACTTGGCTTCTTCTTTTGCTTCTGCTACGGTTTTCGCCTGGGAGAAGAAATAGAAGCCAACTTTTAATCCTGCGGCCTTTGCGCCTTCATAATGCTTTTTTACATACGTATCTGTGGAAAGTTTACCCGACCAGCCGGTACTGCGCAGACCTGCCCGAATCATTACATAATCGATACCTGCGGCCTTGACCTTCTTCCAGTCGATATCCTCCTGCCAGCGGGAAACGTCAATGCCAATGACGGTTTTTTCCTTTTTACAGGTGATAAACTGACCGTTCTTTGTGAAATCTGAAGATTTAAAGGGGTTATCCTCCAGCTTAGAATCGCTGGGCGGATTGGTCGGCTTAGGTTCGGTGGGTTTCGGTTCTGTAGGCTTGGGTTCGGTTGGTTTGGGCGTAGTGGGCTTCGGTTCTGTGGGTTTGGGTTCCGGAACTTTTCCGCTGGTATCCACATAGGTAAGGCAAATCCAGCCCTTGTCGGTTCTGCCCCAGGGCGTACCGTTAATGCCTATTTCTTCCAGAATAAGAACCTTTTCTGCGTAAACATAATAGCCCAGAACTTTCCCGGTGGTGCTGGGGTTTTCCCGGATATTCAAGGTGTTAGCAGTGATGTAGCCTGTCTTTGGCGGTGTGGTAGGCGCAGTGGTTTCCCCATCCGTAGGGGCATCTGTGGGAGGATCGGTGGGAGCATCTGTAAGATTGCCCGTAGGGTCAGACAGAGAGGTTGCCCCAGTAAGAGTGCCTGTTTGGGAAGATGCAATCTCCCCCTCGGCGTATATAGGGCTAAGAATGAGCAGCGTCGCAAGGGTGATCAGTACCCCAAGCTGGATTGCAGAAGCAAATAAACACTGCATTCTGTAATTCAATTTCATAGCGGCGTTTTTCTCCAAAATCTCAAGTTTTTTGTGCAATACACAGTAATTATAACACACCGCCATATGCAATGCAATCTTTTTGTTGAAGCATAGCAAAAAGCATAGCAAAAAGGCCGCTGTCAAACAGCGGCCTTTTATTGTTCTTTACTTCAGGATTTTCAGGAAGGACAGGACAGCCAGCACAATACCCACAGTCGTATAAATGCCCACAACTGTGCCCAGCAGCCAGGCAGCAATACCGCCCAGCAGGGGGACGATACCCAAAATCCAGCAGGCAACACCGCACAGCAGGTCAATCACCACGTAGATTACGATAGCGATAACCAGCTTCTTAATATCCTCCAGTCCAAAAGACAGGGGAAAATACTTTTTCAGTTGTTCCATAAGAGAATACCTCCATTTAAGATTTTCACTCTTTTATTATGCATTTTTCTAGCAGAAAAGTCAAGACATCGGCAAATTACAGGACTTCTACCGCTTTTTCTTCTACAGAAAGCATCACCTTATACTGCTGCATATAGGCGTTAAAGCCGTCCACATCTGCTTTTTCCGGCGCCATCACAGTACGCTCGGTAGCTGCAAATACTTTGCTTTCCAGGTAGCTTTCCAAGGTTTCGCCATCTGCCTTAGCGCCGCAATAAGCAGCCAGCAGCGCCATACCGTAAGGCCCACCCTCGCCGGCGGTTGCCATACAGGTGATGCTCGTATTGCAGGCCGCTGCCATATACCGCTGGCCTACACCGGGGGTCTTAAAGAGACCGCCGTGGCCGGTAAGAGAGTCGATGGCGACATTTTCCTTTTCCAAAATCTCCATTCCCAAACGCAGGGTTGCCATTGTGGAATAAAGCTGGCTGCGGAAGAAATTCGCCAGGGTAAATTTACAGCCGGGAGTACGAATTACCATAGGCCGGCCGGAATCTAAGTGGGTAATGCCCTCGCCTGCCATATAGTTACACACCAGCACACCGCCGCAATCGGGATCGCCTGTAAGGGAAAGTTCATAAAGCTTTGTATACAGTTCCCCATCGGTGGGATTTGCGCCGAAGAGATTGGCAGTTTCCCGGAGGACAGAAGCCCAGGCATTGGTATCGTTGGTGCAGTTGTTGCAATGGACCATCGCCACCGGCTTGCCGCTGGGAGTAGTTACGATATCAATCTCCTCATAGACCTGAGAAAGGGGCTTTTCCAAAACCACCATAGAGAAAATGGACGTACCGGCGGAAACGTTGCCTGTTCTGGGTGCAACAGCATTGGTGGCAACCATTCCTGTGCCTGCATCACCCTCGGGGGGCGCAAAGGGTGTGCCCACAGTCAGAAGTCCGTCAATCATAGCTGCGCCCTGCTCTGTAAGACTACCAGCCGGTGCGCCGGCAGGGAGCACCGCAGGAAATACCTCCTGGAGTTTCCAGGGCATTGCTGCAACTTCGGGGAGATTGTTGAATTTTTCCATCATTCCCCGGTCATAATCCAGGGTTTCCGGGTCAATAGGGAACATACCGGAGGCCTCGCCTAAGCCAATGGCGTTGACGCCGGTGAGCATATAGTGGACGAAACCTGCCAGGGTGGTAACGTGGGCGATTTTTGTGATGTGCTCCTCGCCGTTTAATACTGCCTGGTACAGGTGGGCGCTGCTCCACCGCTGGGGCAGATTGAAAGAAAACAGCTCCGTCAGCGCTTTGGCAGCTGGGGCGGTAATGGTATTCTGCCAGGTGCGGAAAGGCACAAGGAGATTCCAGTTTTCGTCAAAGGCCAAGTAGCCGTGCATCATACCGGAGATACCGGCGCAGGCTACCGCTTCCCTGCCCTCTACGCCGGACAAGGCGGTTTTAAGGCCCTCCCAAACTTGGCTCAGATCATAAGTCCAAACGCCGTTTTCATAGCGGGAAGCCCAGGTATAATCGCCGGAGGACACCGGCTTGTGGTTTTCGTCGATGGCGACTGCCTTAATCCGGGTAGACCCCAGCTCGATGCCTAAATATCGCTTATCCATTGGTTTATACCTCCAAAACTTCCTTCAATTTATCCAAGAACGTTTCCTCACCCAGGGTGTTTACCTTAAAAAACACCGCTTGGCTGCCGCCGGTGGAGATAGCGGAAATGCGGATAGGCTCATCGGCATTTTGAAAGAGCGTTACACTCAAACTGACCCGATTGCCGCCAAAATAGCTGTACCGCTCAAAGACCCGAACGCTGCACCGGGCATCGCCGCTGCGGAAATCACTGCTTTCCTCCAAAGAGGCAGACATGCTGCCGCTTAAGATGCCGTCCTCAATTTTGGACAGAAGCTGCGTAAAATTTCCATTTACGGTATGTTCAAATTTTGCCATAGGAAGACCTCCTCTTGAGACAAAAAAATTGTAGGGATCATTTTTTCTTCTTTGTAATGAAGAAGGGGAAAACCAAAATAAGGACGATGGCGGCGGCCAAAAAGATATTTTCATTGGGAACAAAGGAGGTTGTGCCGTCGTTATTTTGAATCAGCTCTGCGTTTTCCAGTACTTTCTTGCCGATGGCAGGGCCAACAATGCCGGGAACCAGCACCTGGGAGAAAATCCGAACGCCTTGCAGTCTGCCGGATTTGCCCGCGGGGGTGTTATCACGAATGACAGCGCCGAATACTGCCATACCTGCCAAGTATCCGCTCATCATAAAGAGAGAGCCGATAAATACAGGCAGTGTGGTCCGGGTCAGGTACAGTACGGCATAGCCTACCATCAATGCGACGATGGCCAAAAGGCCTGAGAAAGTAAAGCCCTTTTTATCATATACTCTGCCCCAGAAAGCGGTTACCACAGAGGCCAGTACGATGGCAGGCGCCATAATGAGCACATAGTCCGTCATTCCCAGGGACACCTCGTAGTAGATAATGAGGTAAGGCATAAAGACCTGAATGGAAATATTAAAGAGGATGAAGGCAATCAGCGCAACATAGAGCTTTTTGTTCTCCATAACGGTCTTGGGACGGAAGCCGTAGAAAATACCGCCCAAATAGGAGTCCTTCACAGGCTTAATAGGAGGCTCGCCGATAATGAAGAAGCCCAAAATACCAACGACGGTTACCAATGCGCCAATGATGGTGAAAATAATGCTCCAGCTGGAGGACTGCTCCAGATCAAAGAACATAAAGCCGCCGAAAACTACCAGGATACTGACCAGGGGCATCATTGCGTTAATGCCCTCGGCCGCGCCGCGGTTGGTTTCATCGGTGGAGTCGGTGAGCCAGGCGTTAAAGGCGGCATCGTTGGCGGTAGAACCGAAGAAGGTCATTACACAGTCCAGGATAATCGTCAGGCTCACGCCCACAGTGGCGGCGTTGACCGTCATACCCAGGGTTTTACTGATAAAGTCCTCCCGGAGCAGGATGAAGCTAAAAATGGAGATACCCCAAAGAATATAACCGGAGCAAATGAACAGCTTCCGCTTACCGATTTTATCAGACAGAGGGCCCATAAAGACGGTGGTAAGGGTGGCGGTGATGGCAGAAGCGCTGACCATTGCGGAAATGTCAGCGGCAGAGGCGTTAAACATCTTATAGATAAAGACGTTAAAGTACATATTTTCCACAACCCAGGCAATCTGACCCATCAGGCTAAAAATAGCCAGGCTCAACCAAAAGCGGCGGGATAATTTGGTTTTCATAAAAAGGCCTCCTTTTTTCTTTCAGTATAGCATAGAGCAATTACAAATTACAAGTTACAAATTAGGAACTGTGGGGATAACAAAAATAACCCTCCCCTTTGGGGAGGGTTTTACTCTTATTCTTCATCCGGCATAAACCGCACAACGCTATCCGGTGTGCAGTCCAGTACTACACAGATTTTCTCAAGGGTAAGGAGGGTAATATTTTTTCCCTTTTTAATGGCATCTAAGGTTTTATTGTCAACTCCAGCCTTCAGAAGACTGTATTGTGAAATGTTCTTTTTCTGCATTGTTTCCCACATAGGAGTATAATCCAACACAGTCCTCACCAACCTTTCCTTTTATGGAAATATTATAGGCAAAAACTGCGTTTTTCTGTATTGTGGAGTTATTCACAATATGCTATAATATGCGCATATTATACAGGGGGCAACTACTATGCATAATGTTTTGGAAGATTTTTATAGAATACCCAATATTGAAAAACATGAAAATGTATCCCTACAGGCTCTCAGTGAGCAATGCAGCGCATACGAAGAGAAAGTCCGAACAATCATATCTCGTTTGCCGGAAAAGGATAAACACATACTGGAAGCCTATATAGGCCTACGAAATGATTTAGAGGTGGAAACATTTAAGGCTGCGCTCCATTGGGGAAAAATGCACTATAAATAATCATCGTGGCAGCAAAAACCCTCCCTTTTAGGGAGGGTGGATTTTACAAGGCACGAGCAAAAGCCAGGTGAGGTTTTTGCCTCATCCGTCAGCCCTTACGGGCTGACACCTTCCCCAAAGGGGAAGGTTTTCTTATTCGCCAACGGCTTTGTTGGTAAGCATTGTGTGGATCATTTTAAGAAGCTTGGGCTTTCCCATCCAAGTGGGTTGCTCTCCAAACATCATCACACGGTTTTGACCCTTGCCGGAAGCAATCCAGGTAGGCAATTCACCGCTGATGTTAGGATTGCCGGTGGCAGCAAATTGGCAGAGGTAGCTGACCATCTCGGCGCTTAAATCATAATCCTTCTGTTCCATAGGCCGCCAGCAATTCGGGAGCGTTCCAAACCAGTACCAGAGGTCGGCAGAATGCCAGGCGCCGTTATCGTCGCCGGGGAGGCGGCGGTTAAAGTACCAGGTGTAGCTTGGTTTTTCCCTATTTGCGATCCATTTCCGGGTCATACCCTGCAAAATGGGGGGAGCAATATCCTCACTGGTAGAGCCTGCCATATAGGGGATATTGTGGGGCACGGCGTTCGCCACCGCAAACCGACCGTCCTTCACCGGGAATGCTGCGGCAGCGCCGCCCTTAATTTCCTTTTTCCCCTCCTGCCACGCAGAAAACAACTTTTCCGGAGGCAGAGCGCGGAACTGCTCCAAAGTCTCACAGCCGCAACGGGTCATAATCTCCTGCCAGAAGGCTTTAGATTTTTCTGTGCTGCCGGACATCATAGAGCTAAGGCCGCAGCCGCTGGACATAACCGCCTTTTGGAATAAGCCCTCGGTCAAGGGGCTGCAGGACTGGAGCTGGACGCTGGCAGCGCCGGCGCTCTGACCCATAATGGTGATATTCTCCGGGTCGCCGCCAAAGGCAGAGATATTGTCTTTGACCCATTTTATAGCGGTCATCTGGTCATAAAGACCGTAATTGCCGGTATGACCTGCTTCCTCTTCCAGCTGAGGCAAGCATACAAAGCCCATCGGTCCGAGGCGGTAATTGAGGGTTACGCCAATAATGCCCTTAGTGGGCCAAATAGGCTCATCGAAATGCTTTTCGTGGCCACAGCCGCCGGTAAAGCTGCCGCCGTGGATATAGACGATGACCGGCAGCTTCTCCTCTGCCTTTTCCGGGGTAAAGATATTGAGAAACAGACAATCCTCGCTATAGGTATAGGTTTCGCCCCTGCGGAATTCGTTAAAGTAGAAATTCTTCTTCACGTTTTCCTCTTCATTATAAAATGCCCGGAGCTGATAGGAGCAAGCGCCGTACTTTGTAGCATCATAAACGCCCTCCCAGCTTTCTACCTGCTTGGGATATTCCCAGCGGCCGGCGGTGGCGTAACGGATGCCCTTATAGGCGACAGTTCCCGGGTTTTTACCGGGGCAGCCCTGCAAATCGCCGCAGGGGGTATGCATAATATATTCCATAGTGTCTCCTTAGCAAATTACTGCTCGGTCTGCGCAGCGCCGGCCTTTTTGGCATTCATTGCAGCGCGGACCTCGGGAGTGATATTCCAAACGAACTTAAATGCAGCCCAAGAGCCCAGAATGAAAATAGCAGGTACCAGCACGCACAAAACCTTCAGGCCGAACACAGCGCCGGCAGTCTGCACCTCAGCAAGACCGTCATAGCCGATCAGCGCCAGGGCGTAGAAGGAGCAGCCCTGACCAATGGCCTGGCCGATCCGACGGGAGAGGTTAAATGTGCCGTAGATAGAGCCTTCGGTGCGCTTGCCGGTGATGTACTCGTTGTAGTCGATGGCTTCGCCCACAAGACCCCATTGCATCTGGATAGAAACCATAGCGAAACCGGAGCCAACACCCAGCATTACACCGTGGAGCAGAGGATGGACATCCATTACCATATGCAGACCAAACAAAGCTGCGCAGATAGCGCCGCCGATGAGCAGGCTGTAGCGGATCACCTTCTCCAACCCCATCTTCTTACACATAAAAGGCACAGCGATCATAGCGCCGATCATAAAGGGAGAAGAAAGGGCAGAACCCAGAGTCTGATAAGTAACATCGTGGTAAACGCCGGAGTACATATAAAGGCCCAAAGTTTGGGTAGCATACTGCATCAGGCAGATGCAAACGCCGTGGATGCAAAGCGCCACAAAGGGGCGGTTTTTCTTCACAACCACCAGAATGTCAGATATCTTAATGTCGTCTGCCTTGGTGCTTTCACCCACAACAGTGCGCTCCTCGGTGAGGAAGTAGTGCAGCAGGCAAATCACAAAGCCAACGGCTGCGCAGGCAACACCGGTGATCATATAACCGGTGGAAGTTCTTTCGCTGAACATACCGATGATCATAGGACCGACCATACCGGGGATCATATTGCCGAACATGGAACCAACGCCACGGGCAGAGGACAAAGACGCCCGCTCGGAATCGTTGGTGGACATAGCCGACAGCAGAGAACCCATAGGGATATTGAACATAGTGTATGCGCCCTCGTAGAGGATCTTAAAGGAGAACAGGGCTACCAGCATAGGGATGCCGTCCAGGAAGGTGGGCACGGTCCACAGAGCGATGGCAGAAACAGTCAGCATAGGGGTTGCCCGGAGCAGCCAGGGACGGAACTTGCCTTTCTTGTTTTGCTTTCTTGCAAAGGCTTTGTCCATCAGCGCGCCCATCATAGGATCGTTAATAGCGTCCCAAATGGTCCAGATAATAGTCAGGGTACCCATCGTAAGAGTGTCTACACCCAGGACATTGGTGCAGTACATACCAAAGATACTGGCCATCAGGGCAAAGGTCATGCAACCGCCCCAGTCGCCAAACATATAGCCGAACCAATGCTTGGTTTTCAAGCTGTTTTTCGGTGCTTTTGTCATGGAAGTTTTCCTCCGTATGTTATTTTTTGACCTATTCACATTATAACAAAACAACAAAAAAATGCAATAAGCATATATTCCCTTTTTTTCGGAAAAATCATAATTCTACTGGTTAACAGGCATTTTTTCAGTAAAATAATAGAAAAAACAGAAAATCCCCTCGGAGCGATCCGAGGGGATTTACGATAGGCAGACTTAAATAGTTTCTTCCTCTTGGGCAGCAGGTGCTTCCGGCGCATCAGCCTTGGGAGCAGCAGAAAGCTTATTGTTGATATCCATTACATTCTTAACCAGCAAAATGAACATCATAACGCCTTCGTATGCCAGGCGCACAGAAATGGGGCCTACGACGATCATCACCAGACCGTAAATGAACATAGATTCTCTCCAGCGACCGTAACCGGTATAGCTAAAGAGCATAAATACGCCCATGCAAACCACAGTAACAGTAGCCAGCACAAAAATGAACTTCATCACAGATTCCAGATACAGCTTCTTGAAATGGAAATAATCGTGTAGCTTCTGAATACCCTTCTTCTCAAATGTGCCGTCCAGCTTCTTAGGCAGCACCTTAATGTACAGCAGGATTGTCAGTACGATGGCAGCGATGCCAGCCAGACCCAAACCGGTTTCTAATTCCATAATATGTACCTCTCTTTCTTTTTTGGGGTGTTTTTATTTTAACACCCCAAATTTTTCCTGTCAACACATATCTCCCCTGCCCTTTTTCTTGCCAAAATACCGGTCCCGGTAGATGACCGCTTCTGCCAGCAGGCAGACGGGAATGGCGACAAAAAAGTCCACCGCTGAGTGCTGCTTAATGAACATTGTGGAAAGACAAATCATAATCACCGCAAACAGCACAAACATTTTCCACCCCAAATGGACATCTTTTTCCTTTGACCAAACGGAGAGAATGCCAAAAGAAAATGCCACGTGTAAGGACGGGCAGACACCGGTGTTGGTGTCAATGCTGTAGAGTACCGCTATGCTTTTCGTGAGGATATTTTCATTGGCAAAGGTTGCGGGCCGCAGATCCTGCCGGGTGGGGCATAAAATATAAATCGCCACCGCAAGTATTTGGGTGATCATTAAATATGTCTGCAACCGCTTGAAGCCGTCAATATTATACCGGGCAAACCAAATGAGCGAGTAGATAATCAGCCCGTACCAAAACACATAGGGAATAAGAAACCACTCGCAAAATGGGATCAGATCGTCCAAAAACATATGCACCGGGTGGCAAGTTTCTGCCGGGATGAACTTTTCCGTCAAAAAGAAAAACGCAAAATACCATACCCAGCCAAACAGCAGCTTCAGGTGTGAAAACTGAGGGTCATTCAATTTTCTCAGGCGAAAGGTACGGTAATCAACAACCGGTTTTCTCATTACGTTCCTCCCCGGAAATATTGGTGGGGTAATCCTTTTCGGGAATATTGTTATATGGGATCGCCCTATGCTTTGGCAACGACCGGGCAACGGCAGCAAGCTCATCCATCAAATACGTAAACATCTGTGTCCGTTCTTCCTCTATGGGCTTGCCCAGATACATTTTCTTACGTTTCAGAGTAATATACACAAGCACTTCTTTGTGGCAAGTAGCATACCGCTATAATGCGAACTGCCCATAAACCAAAATGGATATTTTAGCAAACAATTCTGAGGTATATTCTACCCATTTGGCAGCGCATATATCGTCTTTTTATGGAGAAACAGACGATAATTGCCAAATGTAGGGGCAGCAACCTGCTCTCCAGAATTAGTGCTATTTTTGCGGAATTATATATTTTTTCCATAGCTTCACTGGTACTGATCTGTAGAAAGAGGCGCTGCCTCTCATGACCCCGGAAAATCATTTTGAGACAGCGCCTTCCTTCTACCTGCGCATAAATTTTCCTATTGTCAGAAAGCCAGCTGCAGTCTATGGAATCTTTATGCAAAAAACTGTATTTTTTCTGCATTTCGCATTGACTTAAAAAGGCAAAAGTGATAAACTATAAAATAATATACAGATAACGCAATGATGAAAACCAGTACACACCCATCCGTTTCTCCAGAGAGCTGCCGGTCGGTGCGAGGCAGCGAAGCCGCGGTGTGGAATTCCTTTCGGAGCGGCTTTGCTGAACAGTAAGTAGGCGAAGACGGGAAAGCCCGATACAGCTTGCGGATCGAATACGATCCCACGAGGCCGCGTATGCGGTAAACTGAGGTGGTACCACAGGAATTTCTTGTCCTCTGCTTTTTTTGAGCAGAGGGCTTTCTATTTATTATAGAAAAGGTGAAAATTATGGTAATTACAGACTTTTTGGAAAGAAATGCAAGACTTTACGGGCAGGATAGCTGCCTTGTAGAAATCAACCCCTCCGAGGAGCGGGATAAAGCCGCTACCTGGTGGGACTTTAACCTGATTGAAAGCGCCAGCCAGGACGCCCCCTACCGTCGGGAAATGACCTGGAAGGACTTTGACCGTCGGGCAAACCGCTTTGCCAATCTTCTTTTGAGCCGTGGCCTGAAAAAGGGCACAAAGGTTGCCATTTTGCTGATGAATTGCATCGAATGGCTGCCGGTTTACTTTGGCATTTTGAAGGCAGGCTGCATTGCCGTACCTATGAACTTCCGTTACAGCAGCGATGAGATTCAGTATTGTCTGGATCTTGCGGATGTGGAGGTTTTGGTATTTGGTCCGGAATTTATCAGCCGGATGGATGCTATCCAAAATAACATTCCCGGTGTGAAAACGCTGTTCTTTGTTGGCAAAAACGGTCCTGCCTATTCTGAGGACTGTATGGCGCTGACGCAGTTCTGTTCCTCCAGCGCACCTCCTGTGGCGCTGCGTGAAACCGACGATGCAGCCATTTACTTCTCCTCCGGCACAACCGGCTTCCCCAAGGCTATTTTACATAACCATCAGGCTTTGGTACACGCCTGCCTGACAGAACAAAATCACCACTCCCAAAGCCGGGAGGATGTATTTCTCTGCATTCCCCCGCTATACCACACCGGCGCAAAAATGCACTGGTTTGGCTCTCTGCTATCCGGTTCTAAGGCCGTTCTCCTCCGGGGTGTAAAACCGGAGTGGATTCTGCGGGCAGTTACGGAAGAGTGCTGCACCATCGTATGGCTGCTGGTGCCGTGGGCACAGGATCTATTAGATGCCATTGACGATCACCGGGTAGATTTAAGCAAATACCGCCTGGATCAGTGGCGGCTGATGCATATTGGTGCCCAGCCTGTTCCCCCCAGCCTGATTCATCGCTGGATGAAGATATTCCCCCACCACCAGTACGACACCAACTACGGTCTGTCCGAGTCTATCGGCCCCGGCTGTGTCCACCTGGGCGTTGACAATGTCCATAAGGTTGGCGCTATCGGCAAGCCCGGCTACGGCTGGCAGGCAAAAATCGTGGATGAACGGGGTCAGGAAGTGGAAAAGGGCGATGTTGGCGAACTGATTGTCCATGGCGACGGCGTAATGCAGTGCTACTACAAAAATCCCGATGCCACTGCCGAGGTTTTGAAGAACGGCTGGCTCTTTACCGGTGATATGGCCCGGGAAGACGAGGACGGGTTCATTTACTTAGTAGACCGTAAGAAGGATGTGGTTATCTCTGGCGGTGAAAACCTGTATCCCGTGCAGATTGAAGATTTCCTCCGTTCTTTCCATAAGATTAAGGATGTGGCGGTCATTGGTCTGCCCGATGCCCGACTTGGTGAAATTGCCGCCGCCATTATCGAACTGAAGGAAGGCGAAAGCTGCACCGAAGCAGAAATTGACGAATTCTGCACAGCTCTGCCCCGGTATAAGCGTCCCCGTAAGATTTTCTTTGATAAAGTTCCCCGCAATCCCACCGGCAAAATCGAAAAGCCGGTTCTTCGGGAAAAGTACTGCCACGGTCGCTTGGTAGAGGTGCAGATCACAGGTTGATCCCTCCTTTAGATACATAGAAAAGAGGTTCCCCTATTATGGATATGGTCATTAAAGCCGGAATGCTTGTTATCTTTTTCGGCATTATGATCGGCGTGGGCTTATATTGCCGCAAACACGCCACAGATGTAAACGGCTTTGTGTTAGGCGGCAGAAGCGTCGGCCCCTGGCTGACCGCCTTCGCCTTTGGCACATCTTATTTCTCCGCTGTTGTTTTCGTCGGCTATGCCGGTCAGTTCGGCTGGAAATACGGCATTGCCTCCACATGGATCGGCTTGGGCAACGCATTTATCGGTTCCCTGCTTGCCTGGGTCGTCCTCGGTCGCAGAACAAGAATAATGACCCAGCATCTCGGCAGCTCCACCATGCCCGAATTTCTCGGTCAGCGCTATGGCAGCAAGGCTTTGAAAATTGCCGCAGCCGTTATCGTTTTCGCTTTCCTCATTCCCTACACCGCTTCTCTCTACAACGGTCTCTCCCGCCTTTTCGAGATGGCTTTCCACGTTGACTACAGCGTATGCGTTATAGCCATGGCGATACTTACCGGTATTTACGTTATCCCGGGCGGCTATATGGCCACCGCCATCAACGATTTTATTCAGGGCATTATAATGCTGGTGGGCATAGTTGTTGTCATCGCAGCGGTTCTCATGAGCAAGGGTGGCCTCATGGAGGCATACCGCGGTCTCGCCGCAGTTGAGGATGTTTCCGTTTCCACCATGCCCGGTGCTTTTGCGTCCTTCTTTGGCCCCGATCCTTTCAACCTGCTGGGCGTTGTTATCCTCACTTCCCTCGGCACCTGGGGTCTGCCCCAGATGGTGC
>JAZOVI010000029.1:0-23186 GCA_045658625.1 Faecousia sp. | reverse complement strand
CAGAAGAAGCTGGGCGCATCCTGCGATTGGGAGCGAGCCCGCTTCACTATGGACGAAGGTTGCTCTGCCGCTGTCCGTGAGGTTTTTGTGTCTCTTTACGAGAAGAACCTCATTTATAAGGGCAGTCGTATCATTAACTGGTGTCCCCACTGCGTAACCGCTCTGTCCGACGCAGAGGTCGAATATGTGGATAAGCCCGGTCATCTGTGGCATATCCGCTATCCTCTTGCCGATGGCAGCGGCGAAGTAGTTGTTGCTACTACCCGTCCTGAGACAATGCTGGGCGACACCGGCGTTTGCGTAAACCCCAATGACGAGCGCTATAAGGACATTGTTGGCAAGAATGTTATTTTGCCTCTTGTCAATAAGGAGATTCCTGTCGTCGCTGACGATTACGCAGAAATGGAGTTCGGTACAGGCTGTGTTAAGATGACACCTGCCCACGACCCCAACGACTTTGAGGTTGGCTTGCGCCATAACCTGGAGGTTATCCGGGTGCTGGACGACAACGGCGTTGTCAATGAACTCGGCGGCAAGTACGAAGGTCTTGACCGTTATGAAGCCAGAAAGCAAATCGTAAAAGATTTGGAAGAGGGCGGATACCTCGTCCGTATCGAAGATCACGCTCATAATGTTGGCACTTGCTATCGTTGCCACAACGACGTTGAGCCTATCATTTCTGCACAATGGTTTGTTAAGATGAAGCCTCTTGCTGAGGAAGCTATCCGCGTTGTGAAGGATGGGGAGACCAAGTTCGTTCCCGACCGCTTCTCCAAGACCTATATGAACTGGATGGAGAATGTCCGGGACTGGTGTATCTCCCGTCAGCTTTGGTGGGGTCATCAGATTCCTGCCTGGACTTGCGCTGAATGTGGTCATATCACTGTTTCCCGTGAGGATGCAACTGAGTGCGAGCATTGCCACAGCAAGAACATTACCCGCGAGGAAGATGTGCTGGATACCTGGTTCAGCTCTGCCCTTTGGCCCTTCGAGACCTTAGGTTGGCCTGAAAAGACAGAGGATTTGGACTATTTCTATCCTACCGATGTGCTTGTAACCGGCTACGATATTATCTTCTTCTGGGTTTCCAGAATGATCTTCTCCGGCTGTGAGCACACCGGCAAGACACCTTTCCACACCGTGCTGATCCACGGCCTTGTCCGTGATGACAAGGGCAGAAAGATGTCCAAGAGCCTTGGCAACGGCATTGATCCTCTGGAGATGATTGAAAAATTCGGCTGTGATGCTCTGCGTATGAATATGGTAATGGGCAATTCTCCCGGAAACGATATGCGTTTCTATGTGGAGCGCTGTGAGGCCATGCGTAACTTTGCCAATAAGCTCTGGAACGCCAGCCGCTATGTGCTGATGAACCTGAAGGAGGGCGCAGTGAATGCCCTGCCTGCTCAGGAGGCTCTTACCAATGCTGATAAGTGGGTGCTGTCCAAGCTGAATTCTCTGATTGCCGAAGTAACCGACAATATGGAGCGCTATGAGCTGGGCGTTGCTATTCAGAAAGTCTATGACTTCCTGTGGGATACCTACTGCGACTGGTATATCGAGCTGACAAAGGCAAGACTCTATAGCGACGACGAGGCACAGAAGAACACCGCTCTGCAGGTTCTCGTTTATGTTCTGGATCAGACTCTGCGTCTGCTGCATCCCTTTATGCCTTTCATTACCGAGGAAATTTGGCAGACTCTGCCCCACGAAGGCGACGCTTTGATTGTTGCCCAGTGGCCTACCTATAGTGAAGCACTTGCGTTCCCCACCGAGGAGAGCCTGATGGAGTCTGTGATGAGCGCCATTCGCTCCATCCGTAACCGCCGCGCGGAAATGAACGTTCCTCCTTCTACAAAGGCAGCACTCTTCGTGCTGACCTCCAAGCCTCAGGTATTTATCGAGGGTCAGGACTTTATTCAGCGGCTTGCGTATGCGGATCAGGTAACCATTCTTGACAAAGAGCCTGAGAATATTGACAAGCTGGTTTGCTGCACCACTGCAGATGCTAAGCTCTATATTCCTATGGGTCAGCTTGTGGATGTTGCCAAGGAGTTGGAGCGTCTTGACAAGGAGCTGGAAAAGGCAAATAAGAACCTCGCTGTGATTGAAGGCAAGCTCTCCAACGAGAACTTTACCGCTCGAGCACCCGAGAATGTTGTAAACGCTGAGCGTGAGAAAGCTGAAAAGGCAAGAAACCTCATTACTCAGCTTACCCAGAGCCGTGAGGCGCTGGCAAAACTCTAATATAGACAAAAAAGTAGCGTATAACCTCCGGGTTATACGCTACTTTCTTTTTCTCATTACTATTTGCGACAAAAAAGCAAAGATAAACCGCTTATACTGGTATTGAATTTTACAAAGGAGGGCAGAATATGCATTTGACAAGCTATCTGCAGGATGGCCTTTTAACCGTTGCATTAACCGGGGAAATCGACCATCACTGCGCAAAGCATTACATTGACGTGATTATCGGCAAGATTGAGGCCTATAAACCGCAAATCTGTATTCTTGATTTTCAGGAGGTAACCTTTATGGATTCCTCCGGAATTGCGGTGGTAATCAATACATTGCGGAATATGACGAGGATCAACGGTAAATTGACCCTTATTGGCATTAAAGAGCAGCCTATGCGGGTGTTTCGCACATCCGGAATTGACAAATTGGTAGAGATTAAGGAGGTCGCAGTATGAAGTTTGAGAATTATATGACCCTGGATTTTCCGAGCAAGTCTGCAAATGAGGCGTTTGCAAGGTCTGCTGTTGCGTGTTTTGCATCCCAGATGGACCCAACCCTTGAAGAGTTAGGGGATATTCGAACAGCGGTGTCTGAGGCGGTTACAAATTGTATCGTACACGCCTATCCGAATGGATTTGGTAATATAAATGTTCGCTGCAGAATTCTGAAGGACAATGTGCTGGATATTGTCGTAAAGGACAAGGGTGTGGGCATTCCGGATCTTGAGCAGGCGAGACGGCCAATGTTTACCACCGGCGGCGATGACAGAAGTGGAATGGGTTTCACCATTATGGAGAGTTTTATGACCAGCTTCTCTGTTACAAGCAAGGTCGGGAAAGGCACTTCGGTACATATGAGAAGAAAGCTGCAGAAACGTAAATGAATGATGTGATTGATTTAATCCGGAAAAGTCAGGCAGGCGATACCGAAGCCCAGGAAATACTGATTAAGGAAAATAACGGTCTTATATGGGCAGTTGTGCGTCGATTTATGGGCAGAGGGGTAGAAACCGATGATCTGTATCAGCTCGGCTGTTTAGGCTTTTTGAAGGCGGTGGAGGGCTTTGATACGGAGTATGGCACGCAGTTTTCCACTTATGCTGTTCCGAAAATAGCCGGAGAAATACGCCGTTTTCTTCGGGATGACGGCACAGTAAAAGTGTCTCGCGGCATTAAGGAACGGGCAACTACAATTAAAACAGCAAGGAATCAGTTGATTGCTGTCTTGGGAAGAGAGCCAACGGTGTCGGAGATTGCGGAAAAGACCGGATTTACAGCAGAAGACATTGCGGTAGCAGAAATTGCCACGGCAAGTATTGAATCGATCCATCAACAAACCGGAGATGAAGGATTTACCTTAGAGAGTGTCCTTTCGGACACAAAATCGGAAGATACGCTTCTTGAGAAGATTGCGCTCAGTCAGGCGATTTCCTGCCTTCAGGAGCGGGAAGCTATGGTAATTAAGCTTCGTTATTTCCACGCTCTGACACAGGAGCAAACAGCGAAAATTCTTGGTGTAAGCCAAGTGCAGGTGTCCAGGGTGGAAAAAAAGGCATTAAGCCACTTGAAGTCGATTCTTGGATGAATTTGTACTTTACCTTTTGAGAAAAATAGAGTAAAATAGTAGCATCCTAATTGATAACAGGTATGCTTATGAACGATGAATATTTAAGACGGTTTGTTGCAGCGCGGCAAGCCTATATAGAAAAGCAATTTGAAAAACTAAATCCGATGCAGCGTAAGGCCGTTCTTGCAACAGAAGGGCCTCTGCTCCTTTTGGCAGGTGCCGGCAGCGGCAAGACAACGGTGCTGATTAACCGTGTGGCGAACATCTTGCGTTACGGTCGCGGAAGCGATACGAACGAGGTGCCGGATACCGTAACAGCGGAGGATGTTCTCTTTTTGGAGAATCTATCCTATCCCTGCACAGAGCAGGAGAAGAATCGGGCGGACTGTCTTTGCGCCGTAGAGCCTGCAGAGCCCTGGCGGGTGCTCGCCATCACCTTTACCAATAAAGCGGCAAATGAGCTGAAGGAACGGCTTTCCCTGTCTATCGGACCGGGTGCTGCGGATATTTGGGCGATGACATTCCACTCTGCCTGCTGCCGCATTCTCCGTCGGGAGATTGAAGCGCTTGGTTACGAACGGAATTTTACCATTTACGATTCCTCCGATTCGGAACGGCTTATGAAGGCTGTGCTGAAGGAACTTAGCCTGGATGATAAAATATTCCCGCCAAAGTATGTCTTGACCCTTATCAGCCGGGAAAAGGATACTTACTCTACGCCGGAGGATATGCAGCGCAGAATTTGGGATACTGGTGATGCTCGCCTTGAGCCCATTGTTCGGGCGTATCGCCTTTACCAGCGGAAGCTGAAAGAGAATAATGCGCTGGATTTTGATGACCTTATTTTCTTGACAGTCAAGCTATTACAGGAAAATGAGGATGTGCGCTTTTACTATCAGCGGAAATTTAAGTACATTTTGGTGGATGAGTATCAGGATACCAATCATTTGCAGTACCTACTGACATCTCTGCTTTCGGGCGGTCAAGAAAATCTCTGTGTTGTTGGCGACGATGACCAAAGTATTTACCGTTTCCGTGGCGCAACCATTGAAAACATCCTGGATTTTGAGAAGCAGTACCGTGCCGCCCGTGTTATTCGGCTGGAACAGAACTACCGTTCTACGCAGAATATCTTGAAGGCTGCCAATGCCGTGATTGCCCACAATCTCGGAAGAAAGGGTAAGCAGCTTTGGACAACCAATTCGCAAGGCGAGAAAATCGTCGTGTATGAAGCTCCTAATGAAACCCAGGAGGCTTCTTATGTAACAAGCCAGATTCTCAGCGGTGTTCGCACAGGAAAGTATAGCGATCATGCTATTTTGTACCGGACAAACGCCCAATCAAACGCATTGGAACAGATGATGCGGAAAAATGGTATTCCCTATAAGATTGTAGGCGGTATGCGGTTTTTTGACCGGGCAGAAATTAAGGACATGCTGTCTTACCTGTGTGTGATCAATAACCGAAACGATGATCTGCGCCTTAACCGGATTATCAACAATCCGCCCCGTGGTCTTGGCGAAAAGACATTGGAGGTAGCCCGGCGTTTGTCAACCGCACAGGAATCGCCCCTTTATACGGTAGTGTCCGATGCCTATAATTATGGTCCATTAGAAAAAGCAGCTAAGAAATTTGATGATTTTACTGCGCTTATCGAAGGCCTTGCAATGCTTTTGGAAACGGACATCAGCCTGATTGATTTTTACGAGGAGCTGATGCACCGCACAGGTTACATTACAATGCTGGAAAGCAAGCCCACCGAGGAAAACAAGACAAAGCTGGAAAATATCCGCGAATTAAAATCCAGCATTAAAGCTTATATGGACGAGGCTGAGACACCGACCCTTGCCGGCTTCCTGGAAGAGATTGCCCTTTATACCGATCTTGACGAGTATAATAGCGACGGTGATGCTGTGGTTTTGATGACAATGCACGCAGCCAAAGGCTTGGAATTCCCGAACGTATTTCTTGTAGGTTTTGAGGAAGGCCTTTTCCCCGGTATGCGGGCATTCGGCGATATGGAGGAAATGGAAGAGGAACGGCGGCTTTGCTATGTGGCAATTACCCGCGCAAAGGAGAAGCTTACCATTTCTTATGCCAAGGAGCGAATGCTGTACGGCCGCACCAATGCGGCGATGCCTTCCCGTTTCCTACGGGAGCTTCCTGTTGATGTTACAGAGAAGAAGGGGATGTATATGCGTCCTCAGACTTACAATACGCCTTACCGCACACCAACACCGCAGCCCTATGCTGCCAAGACCGTTACACATACTTCTGCGTATGTTATTCCCGAGCAGAAGCCTGCCACCTTCCTTGACCTGAGAAAGGGAGATATGGTGGAACATACCGCCTTTGGCAAGGGTATGGTGCTGTCTGTTGTGAAAATGGGCAATGATGCCCTGTGGGAGATCGTATTCGACGGAAAGGGAACTAAGAAACTGATGGCGAAAGCTGCATCGGTGCATATTAAGCGTCAGTAACCTTTTGGGAGAAGAACGCATATACTGTTCCGAGGAGGGATGGGTGTGCGTTATTGGATCTGGCGAATTTCCCGGTTTTTGCTGGGAGTGCTCCTGATAGTAGCTTGTGGTGTGATCTTGTTCCGTGTTCGCTATGGCGATGCGATTCGGGATCTTGCCAAAACCCAGGTGATAAATTCTACCTCGGATCTTATTAACGATGCCGTTGACAAGCAGATTGCCTCCGGTAACATCCAGTACGATCGGATCGTATATTTTGAGAAAGATCTTGACGGTCAAATCACCGCCTTAAAGACCAATATGATTGAGGTCAACCGGCTGAAAACAGCTATTTTGAACCTGATAAACGATGAAATACTTGCCCTGGATACCGACGATTTAGGCATTCCTATCGGTAGCCTGATCGTACCTGAAATCTTTTCAGGAAGAGGTCCTGATATTCCGATACAAATTATTTCCATACGGAATTCTGAAGGTGCTTTTAGTAGCAATTTTCGAGAAGCCGGTATTAACCAAACATTACAACAGATCATTATGGATGTCAGCGTTGACGTAACGGTTTTGGTTTTCGGCAGAACTGCCAGTTTTACTGTCAACAGCCAGGTGATTGTTGCAGAGACAGTCATCGTCGGGAAAGTCCCGGATACATTTTTTCAAAGCGGAGGATACAATGGATATACAAAAGAGAATGGATGAACTGGTGCAGATTCTCAATGAGGCAAATTACCAGTACTATGTCCTTGACGATCCAAAGATGCTGGATTTTGAATATGACCATCTCCTCAGGGAACTGGAAGATTTGGAAAGGGAATACCCTCAGTATGCCAGAGAGGAATCCCCAACCAAGCGGGTTGGCGGTCAGGCGCTGAGTAAGTTTGAAAAGGTTGAACACCCTGTACCTCTTATGAGTTTACAAGATGTGTTTTCTTTGGAGGAACTGGATGAATTTATTGAGAAAATTCAGGAAAATCATCCGTCTGCCGCCTTTAGCATTGAGCCGAAGGTTGATGGCTTATCTGTTGCCCTTGAATACATTGACGGCAAATTTGTCCGGGGAGCCACACGTGGAGATGGCAATGTTGGCGAGGATCTTACGGAAAACTTAAAGACCATTCATTCCATTCCGATGCGCATTTCTGGCGCGCCCAGCAGACTGATTGTCCGGGGCGAGGTGTTTATGCCGAAGAAAAGCTTTGAAGCGCTGAATATGCAACAGGAGCTGGACGGCAAGCCCTTGTTTGCCAATCCGAGAAATGCAGCGGCCGGTTCCTTGCGGCAGTTGGACCCTAAAATTGCGGCAAAACGCGGTCTCGATATACTGATTTTTAACATTCAGTTGGCTGAGGGGGTAAGTTTTGCTTCCCATAGCGAATCATTAGACTATCTGCGATCTCTGCAGTTTAAGGTTGTTCCTTGCAAAGTTTCCTCGAAAGTAGAGGAAATTAACAGTGAGATCCTTTCGATCAATGAGAATCGAGAGCAGCTTACCTGCGACATTGATGGCGCAGTTGTGAAGGTAAACGATCTTTCTCAAAGAGAGGATTTGGGCGCAACTGCCAAATTCCCCCGGTGGGCGGCAGCCTATAAGTATCCTCCGGAAATCAAAAGCACCATCGTTGAGGATATCGTGGTGCAGGTTGGCAGAACAGGTGTACTAACGCCGAAGGCTGTGGTGCGCCCTGTAAGACTTGCCGGTACAACCGTTACCAACGCAACACTGCACAATCAGGATTTTATCTCTCAGCGGGATATCCGTATCGGTGACACGGTACAAATTCGTAAAGCCGGTGAAATCATTCCCGAAATCTTAGAGGTTGATTTTTCTAAGCGACCCTCTGATTCTGCACCTTATTTCCTTCCTGCAACCTGTCCTGTCTGCGGCGCACCCACACAGCGGGATGAGGAAGGTGCGTTCCTGCGCTGCACAGGAGCGGCTTGTCCTGCCCAGCTTTCCAGAAATATTTCTCACTTTGTCAGCAGAGATGCCATGGATATTGAAGGACTTGGCTCTGCTATCGTGGAAGCTTTGATTGAAAAGGGCCATTTGCGCTCTCCGGCAGATATTTACTGCCTGACTTTGGATGAGCTGAAGAGCCTTTGGCGCAGCGGTGATACAGCTGCGAAGAAGCTGCTTGCCGCCATTGAAGAGAGTAAAAACCGGGATGTGAGCCGGCTGATTTATGCCCTTGGCATTCGTCAGGTTGGCGCAAAGACCGGAAAAGTTCTTGCGTCTACATTCGGCTCATTGGATGCCCTGATGGAGGCTGACCTTGAGACTCTTAAGGATGTGCCGGATATTGGTGAAGTAACGGCTCAGTCTATTCAGGAATGGTTTTCTCAGCCGGAAGTCAAGGAAATGATCGAAAAGCTTCGTGCTTGCGGTGTAAACTTTGAAAGCACCCGAGCTGCGCTGGATGGTAGATTTACCGGTATGACCTTTGTTCTCACCGGCGCATTGACAAAATTTACCCGAGAGGAAGCGACTGAGAAAATCGAAGCCTTTGGGGGTAAGGCGGCTGGGTCTGTATCAAAAAAGACCACCTATGTGGTGGTCGGCGAAAACGCAGGCTCCAAGGAACGCAAAGCCCGCGAACTTGGAATTCCGATTTTGTCCGAGGATGCATTTTTAGATATGCTCTCCTGATATAAAGACGCCCGGGTGTTATACCCGGGCGTCTTAGCATTATAAAGAAAAGTCATCCTGATCGTAGGCATTAAAATCAGGCGCTTTCGGACGAGGCGGAATTCGCTTACAAGGGTCGTATTTGAAGCGGCGGCAGGGAACATCTCCCGAACGGACGCCGTGCTTAACACAAAGAATCTCGTTCTCGCTAACGATTGTAGCGTGGAGACAATGGAAACAATTTTTCTGCATTTTCTTCCGGAAGAGCATAGCCGCACCTCGTTGTCATAGAGATTTTTCTCTATTATATCGCATATTCCTTGGAAATGCTACTGTTTTTTTCAGAATCGGTAAAGATAGCACAAGGATTCCAGGTGGATAAATGAGAAAGGGTAAATGAAAAGTACTTGCGGGAAACAGAAAATTCTGAACGATCCCCGAAAAAAGCAAGCTAAGCGCAGTCTGCATAACTTTTCCTAACCAATAGCTTTTGACGGATAAATCGCCGATTACAGAAGATGTCTGCATTGCCACACATATACCACCAAAGGCAAGGAGTACCGCTGCAAGGACAAAGCGCAAACCTTCCACTGAAATAGCTGAAAGGGAAATACACCCGTTGGAAAGCTCCAGTAGTCCGCATAGTAAAACCTGCAATTCCTTCGGCAGCAGCCATAAAAACCACCTGTCAAAGAAACCGATTGCAATCCGAAACAGAATAACCCAGCCACAAACGGTAGCGGTATTTCGGATAGCCATATGAAGGGCTTGGGTAACGGTTATGGAATGGGATTTGGTCTGACTACTGATTTCTGTTTCGTTACTTGGTAAAAGCATAGCTACAGTTACTGCCGATCCAATATGAATTCCCCATAGCGCCCAGCAGGCAAGGTTATTTTCAAATAGGGGAGACAGAATTCCGAAAATGAAAGCTGGGCCGGCATTATTGCAAAAGGCAAGCATCCGCTGGGCGGTATTTCGGTTAATGCTGCCTGCAGAGTATGTGGTATAGACAGCTGTTGCACCAACCGGATACCCACCTGTTAATCCTAATATCATTAAGGATTCTGCGCCAACAGGGATCCGGCAAAGGTGGGATAAGGGGCGTAGAATCATTGAATTTGCATCTACAAGAGCGTTGTTGATTATTCCTGAGAGAAAAAAGAATGGAAAGAGGGAGGGAATAATTGTCCGCAAACATATATCAATTCCCTCATTAGCGGCGTAGAATGCCATTTCCGTGTCCAAAATCATCAGCACCATAATAAGCGCTGTTACAGAAAGCGAGAGCGCCCTTTTTAGTTTCATAAGATCACCTCACTAAGAAACTATGCGCCACTGGCAAGTATCATCCCTTAGGCCCATAGAATTGTAAAAAGGAGTTGATCGGATTGCATAAAAATGCTGGTATTTTAGATAAATTGGCGCTTGCTGCTGATCTGCCCGGGGAGACTGTTCCCGGACAATCTCTCGTAGAGATACTTGGAGATCGACGTGTGCTACTGGAAAACCATTGCGGTGTAACAAAGTACAGCGAAACAAATATCTGTGTCAAGGTTCGCTACGGACAGATTCAAATTTCCGGGTGCGGACTGCGTCTTATGAAGATGACAAAACAGCAGATTATTGTTTGTGGTAGAATTGATGCCGTTGCGCTTTTCAGGGGAGTGGGTAAATAATGTGGATGTCCTTAATCGGTATGGTTGTGCTGCAAATAAGAAGCGCAGACATAAATGGCATTCTGGATCGACTTATAAAATGGAATATATCTATCCTTGATTTTTGCTACATAGACGATCTAACGATCCATATTACCGTTTCCAGGCCTGACAGTTATCGTGTCAAGGATGTTCTGCAAAAATCTGGTTGCGAAGTTATGGTAGTTCGGCGCAAGGGACTTCATTGGAAAATCAAGGCGTTTTTGCGCCGTCCTGTTCTTACCATTGGGGTACTTATATATCTGTTGTCTGTAATTGCAGTTCCCGGCCGAGTTTTCTTCGTGCAGGTAGAGGGGAATGTTACCGTGCCGGAACGGCTGATTATTGAAGCGGCACAAAACAGCGGAATCCATTTTGGCGCAAGTCGCAGGGAGGTCAGGAGCGAGCGGGTGAAAAATGCGTTACTGGAACAAATTCCATCTTTACAATGGGCGGGGGTAAACACAAACGGTTGCGTCGCAGTGATTTCGGTGCGAGAGCGCCAGGAAATCAAAACAGAAGAGGATAAGCCGCTTGGCAGCATTGTTGCGTCCCAGGATGCTATTGTGCGGCAGATCACAGTACTGAAAGGTACACAGCTATGTACGGTGGGGCAGGCGGTAAAAGCAGGTCAGTTGTTAGTATCCGGCTATAAGGACTATGGCATCTCCATTAAAATTACAGGCGCAGAAGCATCGATTTTTGGGGAAACAGAAAGGAAATTGGAAGCAGTTTCGCCCTCTACAGCCATGGTAAGATGCGATACTGGGCGCGTTGAACGGAAATACAGCTTAATAATTGGAAAAAAACAAATAAATTTCTTCAAAGATAGTGGAATTTCCAATACTACTTGTGTTAAAATGTATAAAAAGACATATTTGGTGCTGCCGGGCGGCTTTACTCTGCCTGTGGCGCTTGTTACACAGGAAATCATTGACTGTGAAACCGTTACCGGGCAGGTGGAAGACTTTTCCCATATAGAGGAAGCTTGTCGATCCTATCTGCAAAGCATTATGGTAGATGGTACGATTTTACAGGAAATAAGCAACCTGTCTGTTTCTGATGATGTCTGTCATTTTACAGCCATTTACAGCTGCCATGAGCAGATTGGCATTACAAAAGATGAGGAGCTAACAAAACGCAATGAGTAAACAAACGGAACGAATTGTAAATGCCGAGCGCGTTGAGGACCTGATCAGTGTATTTGGTTCTTTCGATGAGAATATCCGCCGTATTGAGGATGCTTTTGATGTCAAAATTATCAATCGGGAGACAGAGCTGAAAATCTGCGGCGACCCGGAGGAAGCCGACAAGGCCGCCCGTACTCTGGAGGGACTTTTGCGTCTTGCTGCAAAAGGGGAGACCATCGACGAACAGCGTGTGCGTTATCTCATTACCCTTGTGAATGAGGGGAATGACGATCAGGTAGCCCAGATGGCAAAGGATGTTGTCTGCATTACTGCAAAAGGAAAGCCCATTAAGGCTAAGACCGTGGGCCAGCAGAAATACCTAAAAGCCATTATGAATAACACCATTACCCTTGGTGTTGGTCCTGCCGGTACAGGCAAGACCTATTTGGCAGTTGCTGCCGCGGTTGCAGCTTTCCGGGAACGGACAGTTAACCGCATCATTCTGACCCGCCCCGCGGTTGAAGCAGGTGAGCGGCTTGGTTTCCTGCCCGGTGATCTGCAAAACAAGGTTGATCCCTATCTGCGCCCCCTTTATGATGCCCTGTATGATATGCTTGGACCTGAAACATTCCAAAAATATCAGGAGCGGGGTTCTATTGAGGTTGCGCCTCTTGCCTATATGCGCGGCCGTACCTTAGACGATAGCTTTATCATCCTTGATGAGGCGCAGAATACCACGAAAGAGCAGATGAAAATGTTCCTGACACGTCTTGGCTTTGGTTCTAAAATCGTCATTACCGGCGACGTAACGCAAATTGATTTGCCCAGCGACAAGACCTCGGGCCTTAAAGACGCTATGCGGGTGCTGGAGGATGTGAAGGATGTTGCTATCTGCCGGCTCACTGCGGCGGATGTGGTGCGCCACGCATTGGTTCAGGAGATTATTTCTGCTTATGAGCGGGCAGATAAGAAGCAAGCCCCCGTCCAGAAAAATAAGAGAGCAACGGAAGCGAGGAGAAAATAATGAAGAAAATGAATATATCTATGGTTTTTTCCGGCTTTTCCTTAAAAAATCCTTTGGTGTCAAGGGTTATATCCAAATCCATTGAAGCGGTATTGGAGCAGGAAAAGATCCCTGTACCCTGTGAGATCAATGTTCTTGTTACAGATGATGATGGCATCCGCGCTATTAATAAGGCCAACCGGGATTTGGATAAGGCAACCGATGTCCTCAGCTTTCCTATGTTTCAGCTGACACCCGGGGAGCAGATTGCTGACTGGGAGGCTTACATAGACCCTGAGACAGGGCTTTGTCCTTTGGGGGATATGTGTATCTCCCTTCAGCGAGCCCAGGCACAGGCCAAAGAGTTCGGCCATAGCCTACGGCGTGAAATCGGCTATCTGACGATTCATTCTGTTCTTCACCTGTTGGGCTACGATCATTTGGATGAAGGTCCGCAAAAAGCGCAGATGCGGAAAAGGGAAGAGGAGATAGCTTCCACCATTCCCGGAATGACAAGAGACTAACCTTAAATTACTAAGGAGAAAAATATGACTACGAAAACTGCAATGATCGCTATAGCCGGTCGTCCCAATGTAGGTAAATCCACACTGACAAATTTCCTGGTTGGCGAAAAGATCGCTATTGTCTCCAATAAGCCACAGACCACCCGCAACCGCATCTGCGGCATTGTAACCCGAGAGGATACCCAGTTTGTGTTCGTGGATACCCCCGGTTTCCACAAGCCCAGAACAAAATTGGGCGACTATATGGTGGGTGTTACCAAGGAGTCTATCTCTGATGTGGATATGACTATCCTGGTGGTAGAGCCCATTGCTTCCGTCGGTACTCAGGAAGAAGTGCTGATTGAGCAGCTCCAGGCAAAAAACTGTCCCATTGTTCTGGCGATCAATAAAATTGATACCGTAGAGAAAGAAAGCCTGCTTGCTGTGATTGAGGCATACAGTAAGACCACAGAGTTTAAGGCAATCATTCCTATTTCCGCACGGACAGGCGATGGCGTGGATGCACTTCTCGATACCTGCTCGGCATATGCTGAAGAAGGACCGTTCCTGTTCCCGGAGGATCTTACAACCGATCAGCCGGAGCGGCAGGTAATGGCCGAAATCATCCGGGAGAAGCTCCTTTGGAACCTGGATCGTGAGATTCCTCACGGCACGGCTGTGGAAATCACCCGTTTTTCCGAGCGGGATAATGGAATTATTGATATTGATGCCACCATTTATTGCGAAAAGGCAAGTCATAAAGGTATCATTATTGGCAAGGGCGGAGAAATGCTTAAGAAAATCTCCGCAACTGCCCGCCAGGATTGTGAGAAATTTATGGGAACAAAGGTTTTCCTGACGACCTGGGTCAAGGTAAAGGAAAACTGGCGAGACAGCGATTTCCTGGTTCGGAATTTCGGTTACAGAGAATAATTTCCAGGGGTATCTCCCGGCAGATTGGTAAACCCTATTGCCGGAGGGATAGTTATGGATTCTGCATTTTACTGGGAAGTCTTTTTGGAAACCGGCGCGCCGGAAATGTATCTTTACTATCAAGAGGCCAAGAGGTCGGAGGAAGCCTATGTATCTGTCAGTACGGGGACTTGTACTGCGTGTAACTCCATATAAAGATGCGGATGCGATCCTTACGATCTTGACGGAAGATCAGGGAAAACTATCGGTAAAAGCCCGAGGTTTACGCCGAAAGAACAGTCCTTTGATCGCACCTTGTCAGCTTCTGTCCTATGGGGAATTTACACTCTTTTCTTACCGTGGAATGTACACCATTAACGAAGCGCACAGCATCGAGCTGTTCCAGGGACTGCACAGAGATATTGCAGATTTATCCCTGGGTACATATTTTGCCCAGGTGGCTGACGTAGTTTCTCAGGAGGATGCTCCCGGTGGTGAATTGCTTTCCCTGGTATTAAATTGCCTTTATGCAATCGCTTCTACAAAGCTGCCGCACCAGCAAATCAAGGCTGTATTTGAAATGCGGTGCGCAGCATTGGCTGGTTATACGCCGGATCTATCCGGCTGTAATCATTGCGGAAGTGAAACGCCCCATTTTCTGGATATTTCCCAGGGAATATTAGAGTGCAGTAGCTGCCGCAATCATTTGTCAGAGGGAATCCGCATTCCTATTAACGAAAGTTTACTTTCTGCAATGCGGTATATTTGCTATTGCCATCCGAAAAAGCTATTTTCATTTCAGGCAGGAGAAGGTACACTCGAACTTCTTTCCCAGCTTACGGAAAGCTACCTGTGCGGCCAACTTGAACGGGGATTTTCTGCCTTGGATTTTTACAAATCACTACTGGCAATGACGCCGTAGTTTAGGAGTTATTTATGCTGAAACTGTACGAAAAATCTCTGCATAAACTGGAACTTGACCAGGTCCTTTCTATGCTTGCTGACTGCGCCGGCAGCCAGGAGGGTAAGGAAGCTTGCAGAAATTTAATGCCTACTGCAGATTTAGAGGAAGTTGCTATCTTACTCAATGAGACCACTGCAGCATCCGATCTTTGCACGCAAAAGGGCAATCCCAGCTTCGCAGGTGTTACCAATGTAGCGCCGTCTTTGGAACGGGCCCAACGGGGTGGCACTTTACATCCTACAGAATTGCTTGCGATTGCCGGGGTGCTTCGCTGTACACGGAACGTTAAGAGCTACATATCCGACGATGAGAAGGATACGGTTCTTGATCCGCTGTTTCG
This sequence comes from Faecousia sp., assembly GCA_045658625.1. Lineage (GTDB taxonomy): Bacteria > Bacillota > Clostridia > Oscillospirales > Oscillospiraceae > Faecousia. The sequence goes on along the minus strand of JAZOVI010000029.1, from coordinate 7,730 downwards.
TATGCTCTGTCCCAATAAGTACCTGGAGGATAAGATATACGGCGCTATCCTTTCTGAGGAGGAAATTGCCGATAACGCAAGCAGTACACTGGCGGACATCCGCCGACACATGCGCATCCAAAGCGCAAAGATTAAAGATACCTTGCAAAAGGTAATCTCTTCGCCTGCCTACGCAAAGCTGCTCCGGGAACCGATTATTACGATCCGGCAGGGTCGTTATGTTGTTCCCGTTAAGAGCGAGTGCAAAAACGATGTCCCCGGTCTTGTCCACGATGTTTCCTCCACCGGCTCTACCTATTTTATTGAGCCTATGTCTGCGGTGAATGCCAATAATGCCCTTCGGGAGCTGGAACTGCAGGAAAAGAAGGAAATTGAGCGAATACTGGCAGAATTAAGCGCAGATGTGGCTGCAAAACAGGAGGAAATCCTGCAAAACTGTAGCTTGCTGATCCGTCTGGATGTGATTTTTGCAAAGGCTCGGCTTGCCTATCGGATGAAGGCTTGGCCGCCTATTATGAACGATCAGGGCAGGGTAGACCTGCGTAAAGCAAGGCATCCTTTGATCGACCCCAAGGTGGTCGTTCCTATCTCTGTAAATTTGGGCGGAGATTTTGACTCTATGATTATTACCGGCCCCAATACCGGTGGTAAGACAGTTACACTTAAGACCGTCGGCCTGCTTACGCTGATGGCGGAGTGCGGTCTGCATATCCCGGCGGGCGACGGAAGCGAGCTGTCTACTTTTGAGGCAATTTTGGCCGATATTGGCGATGAGCAATCCATTGCCCAAAGTCTGTCCACCTTCTCCAGCCATATGCGAACCATCGTGGAGATTGTGGAACACTGCGATGATCGTACGCTGGTACTGTTCGATGAGTTGGGAGCAGGTACTGACCCTGCTGAGGGTGCGGCTCTGGCGGTTGCGCTGATAGAATACTGCCGGAAGCTGGGAAGCCAGGTAATGGCAACGACCCACTATGCCGAACTGAAGCTCTATGCAATGCGCACAGAAGGGGTCGTGAATGCATCCTGCGAGTTTAACGTAGAAACTCTGCAGCCGACCTATAAGCTGCTTATCGGCATCCCCGGTAAATCCAATGCCTTTGCTATCTCCAGGAAGCTCGGTCTTTCTGAAGATATCCTGAAGGAAGCTAACGACCTGGTAGGTAAGAGCGACCGTGATTTTGAAACGGTCCTCGGTCAGTTGGAACAGCAGCGTCAGCAGATGGAAAATGCCAGAATCGAAACGGAGCGTCTGCGTCAGGAAACCGCTAATATTAAAGCTAAGAGCGAAGAATATCGCAAACAGTTGGATAAGGAGCGGGAAAAGGCTCTGGAGATGGCAAGACGTGAGGCCCAAACCATTATTGAAGATGCCCGCAGAGCGGCCAACGCCGCTTCCGATGAACTAAAAGCCCTTAGAAAGCAGATCACCGAAGGCGACACCGCTAATGTAAATCTGCGGCAGACTGAGCTTCGCAAGAGCCTCAATGATGCTGAAAGCCGCATCCGTGCTAACCAACAGGAAAAAGTCCGTCCTGCGCCCAGCAGAGGTCTCCTGGTTGGTGATACCGTAGAATTGCTGAAGCTGGGTACAAAAGCCAGCGTTATTGCCATCAATAAGGATGGGACACTACAGCTGCAAGCCGGTATTTTGAAAATGACAGCTAAGCAGGATGAAGTATATTTGCTGGAAAATGACAATCCCTATAAGCAGAAAGCAGCGCGGCCTGCCCACTCCGGTCGACAGATGAATATGTCTGCGCCGGCTTCTGAAGTAGATCTGCGTGGTATGGATTCGGTTGAAGCAATTTGCGTTCTTGAGAGATATATGGATGAAGCAATGCGCGGCAACGCCCATAGTGTACGGATCATTCACGGCAAAGGCACAGGCACCCTTCGCACTGCCGTTCATCAGGCGCTGAAAAAGAACAAGTTTGTAAAAACATTCCGACTCGGTGTCTATGGCGAGGGCGAAGATGGCGTTACCATCGCAGAATTTCGATAAAATGGGTTGACAATTTCCAGAGATTTGGTATCATATATATGTGGATGATTACGCCCAATAGGGCAGATACGAGGTAATTTTACTATGTACAGCAAGGAAATTATTGTTCGCTGCGAATCCGGTCTTTACAACAAACAGGCAACCTATTTTGTACAGAAGGCTAATGATTTCACAAGCAATATCTGGCTGGAATCCGAAAATCGTAAGATGAATGCCAAAAGCCTTTTGGGTGTTATGTCCTTGAGTGTTGTAACCGGCAGCGTTGTTACGATTTCAGCCGATGGCGCAGATGAAATCCAAGCAGTAGATACGCTGGAGGAACTGCTGCAGCAAGACATCGCCTGATACCAACTTATTTCCGCCCCAATGCCATAAGAAGCATTGAGGCGGATTTTTTGGAGCAAGTTATGGATAATTTTGAACTTTGCAAAAGAAAAGCGCTGACATTGCCTCTTTCGCCCGGTGTATATATTATGCGGGACAAGCAGGGGCAGGTTATATATGTAGGAAAAGCAAAGAAACTTAAAAATCGGGTAAGTCAGTATTTTCAGGACACGGCATCCCATTCTCCCAAAACCCGTATTATGGTCAGTAAGGTCGCGGATTTTGATGTGATTGTTGCAAGCTCCGAGTTTGAGGCCCTGGTACTGGAGTGCTCTCTTATTAAGCGCCATTTTCCCAGGTATAATATTCTGCTGAAGGACGATAAGGGGTATCCTTATATCCGTCTAGATATCAAGGAACAATATCCTAAAATCACGATGGTCAGCAAGCTTATGGACGATGAAGCGAAGTACTATGGACCTTTCGGCAGCCGTGGTGTTACTAAGGATATTGTCGAAGCGCTCAATACCATTCTAAAGCTTCCGTCCTGCAACAAGAAATTTCCCCGTGATATTGGCAAAGACAGACCTTGCCTGCATTACCATATGGAGCAATGCGCCGGTTGGTGTATCCCTGGGAAATCCCGGGAAGCCTATTTAGAGGCTGTGGAACAGGCGAGACTGCTATTGGAGGGAAAGTATAAGACTGTAACTGCAACACTGCGTACACAGATGCTGGAGGCCTCTGACAATCTTAATTTCGAGTTGGCAGCAGCCTTGCGAGATAAGCTGAATGTAGTAGAACGTCTGGGAGAAAAACAGCTTGTAACCGCCGGACAGAGCAGGGAAACCGATGTTATTGGCTATGGTTCTACAGAGGAAAAGGCCTGTTTTACAGTTCTGCATTATTTGGATGGCAGCCTTGTGCACAAGGAATACCAGGTTTTTAATGTACCTGAGGATGGGGCAGCTGCCGTTTCCAGCCTGGTTTCACAGTATTATATCAACAAAACCGCATTCCCTAAGCAGATCTTTTTGCCCTTTGATATTGAGGATAGAGAGCTGATCTCCCAATACATTCGGGAAAAGACCGGAAAGCTTCCGGTTATTTTGTCCCCTCAGCGGGGGGACAATCACCACCTTGTAGAACTTGCCTGCGAGAACGCAAGGGAAGAGGCACAACGCTTAACGGATAAGGAAGCCCATCACCTGGGTCGCGTTCGCTTGCTTGCTAAGAAGCTGGGGATTGAAAGCCTGCGGCGTATAGAATCCTTTGATATTTCTAACCTCGGAAACAGCGATATTGTAGCCGGTATGGTTGTATTTGTGGACGGCAAACCCAGACCCAGCGAATATAAGAAGTTCAAAATTCAGGGAATCACTCAGGCAGATGACTATGAATCTATGTTCCAGGCTGTTACCCGTCGTCTGCTTCGTTATCAAAACGACGATATAAACTTCGCTCAGCTGCCTGATCTTATGTTGATTGATGGCGGCGCGACCCATGTTGCGACTGCAAAACGGGCGCTGGATTTCCTGGAAATACAGATCCCGGTCTTTGGAATGGTCAAAGATGATCGCCATCGCACCAGAGCGCTTGTTTCTCCCGCAGGGGAGGAAATCAGAATCGACAATGAGCCTTCTGTATTCGCGCTTATCGGTTCTATCCAAGAGGAAACTCACAGATTTGCGATCAGCTATCAAAAGAAACTTCGCACAAAGCATTTGCGCTATTCCAAGTTGGATGAAATTCCCGGAATCGGTGCTACAAGAAAGCAAGTGCTATTACGGCATTTTAAGTCTTTGACCGCCATAGGACAAGCTTCGTTGGATGACCTCAAAAGGGTTCTGCCCCAAAATGCCGCCATTGCGGTTTATACCCATTTCCACAAGACAGAGGAGGAAGAATAATGCGTGTGATCAGCGGTAATGCTCGAGGCGTTCGGTTAAAAACACCGGCAGGGCAGAGTACACGTCCTACTGCAGATCGAGTGAAGGAGGCTATGTTCAGTATCCTCCATTTTGATCTTCCTGCAGCCAGGGTTCTGGACCTTTTCGGCGGTACAGGCCAGCTGGGGATTGAAGCTATCAGCCGTGGCGCAAAAGAGGCTGTTTTTGTGGACCACAATGAGCTGGCTTGTAAATTGATTCGTGAGAACCTTCGTTTGGCCCGAATGGAAAACGCAGGTCGCGTTGTCCGCAGTGATTATCTTAGCTATCTTAAGAATACAAAGGAGAAATTTGACATTATTCTTCTTGATCCGCCCTATGCGGAAGTTTTCTTAGAAAATGCGTTAAAATTGATAACAGAAATTGACATTTTACAATCTAATGGTATAATAGTTGCAGAATATCCTGTTGGGAAGGAATTCCCCTTTGAATTTTCCGGATATTCCCGTTCTAAGGACTACAAGTACGGCAATACAATTCTTACAATCTACCGTAAAGATACAGTAGGGGAGGCACAGGCGTGAAGGTTGCCATCTATCCCGGTAGCTTTGACCCGATTACAAGCGGCCACTTGAACATTATCCGTCGGGCAGCTAATATATTTGATAAGCTTATTGTCTGCGTTATGGTTAACGCCGGAAAGCATCCGCTGTTTACCCAACAAGAGCGGGTGGATATGATCCGCCGTGTTGTCAGCGATTTGCCTAACGTGGAGGTAGATGCTTCAGAGGAGCTTCTTGCGGAATATGCCCGCAGGAAAGGGAGCTGTGTAATTGTAAAAGGACTGCGGGCCGGTTCTGACTTTGAAAATGAGTTTCAAATGGCCCTCATCAATCATAAAATCAATCCGGGATTGGATACAATGTTCCTGACTGCTGAGCACCAATATATGTACCTGAGCTCCAGCACTGTAAAGGAGCTTGGTAAGTACAACGTGGATCTGTCAGACTTCTTACCGGAGGAAATTATACCTGACTTTAAAAATAGAATTGCAGACGCAACTCAAGGAGGAAATAGAAAATGAACGAGCAGAATATTGAAGAGATTATCTCCGCGTTATATGATATGGTACAGGATGCCCGCGCAATGCCCCTGGCTGCCGACAAGTGCATCCTTGAGCGGGATAAGGTGCTGGACATGCTGGACGAAGTGATTGCACAGCTGCCTGTAGAGCTGAAGCAGGCTCGCACCATCGTGGATTCCCGCAATGAACTGATCGGCCAGGCTCGCCGCGAAGCTGAGACCATCATCCGCAAGGCACAGGAAGAGGCTGCTACCAAGGTATCCGAGGAAGCAATCTACCTGGAAGCAAAGCGTCAGTGCCAGGAAATGGTTCTGCAGACCCAGGCTCGTATGGCTGAGGTCCGCAAGGCCAGCAACGACTATATGAACGACGCGCTCCGCCGCACCGAAGAGGCTATTGCCCTTTCTCTGGAGGATGTAAAGGACACTCGCGCCAAGTTCAATGCTTTGGTCGAGGCTCAGAAAAAGCGCGTTGCAGATGATACTGCTGAAAATGATGCGTAAAGAGAAAAAGCAGCTCAATTCAATTTGAGCTGCTTTTTTGAGAATAAAGGAGGACGAATGATGAATTATTTGGATCGTTATGCTTTTTGGTGTAATGCCGGCCTGCCCGAAGACGTTCAGGCAAAGCTGAGAGATATGAAAAACGACGAAGAGGCGCTCAAGGGCAGTTTCTCTTCCGACCTGCAATTCGGTACTGCCGGTATGCGTGGTATTATGGGTATGGGCAGCAATCGCCTGAATGTCTATACTGTACGCAGAGCTGCCCAGGGAATGGCAGCATGGCTTTCTTCTACAGATCTGCCGAAAAAGGCCGCTATTGGTTACGACAGCCGCCATCAGTCTCAGGAATTTGCTGAGGTTTGCGCGGTCGCCTTTGCTGAATCAGGAATCACTACCTACCTCTACGACCGCCTTGCACCCACCCCGATGCTGTCTTATGCCGTTCGTGAGCTGGGCTGCGGCTGCGGTATTGTTATTTCTGCAAGCCATAACGCCGGTGAATATAACGGTGTTAAGTGCTATGGTCCTGACGGCTGCCAGATGACCGATGCGCCTGCCGCTATCGTTACCGAGACAATCGCAAAGATTCCTTACTTTGTACCTGAAGCAAAGTCTTTCAAGGCATTTATGGAGGACGGCCTGATTAAATACATCGGCCAGGACCTGTGGGAGCGTTACTACAACACAGTTCTTGCGGAAGCAGTAGAGCCGGAACTCATCAAGAAATCCGGCTTGAACATTGTCTATACACCCTTGTGCGGCACCGGCAATGAGCCTGTTCGGGAAGTGTTGGGCCGTCTGGGTGCAAACATCGCTGTTGTGGCCTGCCAGGAGAAGCCTGACGGGGACTTTAAGACTTGCGAGTATCCGAACCCCGAGACCGATGCAGCCCTGAACGAGAGCTACAAGGTGGCTGCCAACACTCCCTGTGATGTAATCCTCGGCACTGACCCTGACTGCGACCGTGTTGCCATTGCCGTACCTTCTGCTGATGGTTTTGTGAAGATCACCGGCAATGAGCTTGGCTGTCTGCTTTTGGATTATATCCTGAAAGCACGGAGCGCAAAGGGAGATATCCCGGAAGGCGCAATTACTGTTCGCAGCCTTGTTTCCTCTCCTTTGGCGGATAGGATTGCAGAGCATTATGGTGTGGAAATGAAGGCTGTCCTCACCGGATTTAAGTATATCGGTGGTGAGATTCTTGCGCTGGAAGAACAGCACCAGGAGAATCGCTTTATCTTCGGTTTTGAGGAGAGCTGCGGTTACCTAAAAGGTACCTATGCTCGGGATAAGGATGCCGTTGTTGCCTCTATGCTGGTCTGTGAATTGGCCGCATACTGCAAGCTTCAGGGTAAGTCAATCCTCGATGCTATGAACGAACTGTACGACACCTATGGTTATTACCTTGCCCACGTTACCAGCGTTGAGCTGACCGGCGCTGATGCTATGGAGAAAGCGGCTAAGATCATGGCAGACCTGCGCAGCTCTACGCCGGATACCATTGGCGGCCTGACCATTACAAAAATCAACGACTATGGCGCTCGCATCTCCAAAGATGTGAATACAGGGGAGACCTTGCCCATTGGTTTGCCGAAATCCAACGTATTAGAGCTGATTTTAGGTGATAAGGGAAGTGTAATTGCCCGTCCTTCCGGCACCGAGCCGAAAGTCAAATTCTACTATACCGCAGTTGCACCCAATAAAGATTCCGCTGCGCAGCAGATCGCGGCAATGCGAAAGCAAATGGAAGATTAAATTAAATGCCCGGGATGAAAAATCCCGGGCATTTTTATGCCCTGAGCACAATAGAATGAAGCGAAAGGGGAGAAGCATTATGAAAACTGCAAAGCACATTAACAGGGGACATACTGTACTGCCGGTATGGGCAATTACGGTTGGCGCAGGTATATGTCTCACTATAA
>JAZOVI010000028.1:0-5393 GCA_045658625.1 Faecousia sp. | reverse complement strand
AAAGGGGGCTGTCAGAAATCTTTGATTTCTGACTGGGGGATTGTTGTTGTCGTTAGATTACAATCCCTCCGTCTTGCCTTCGGCAAGCCACCTCCCTTTGCACAAGGGAGGCTTGATGGGTTCTACAAAAACAACAGAGGTTACATTTATGGATAAGAGTATTACCGGGATGGATTTTAAGACCCGGCAGGTGGCGGAGCGTATCCGTCAGCTGCGGGATGCCAACGGCTTTACCCCGGAGGAAATGGCTCTGCGGACAGAAATGTCTGTGGAAGAATATCTGCAGCACGAACAGGGCAACCGGAACTTAAATATTGCCTTTTTGTATCGCTGCACCCTGATTTTGGGCGTTGACTTAGGCGACCTTTTGGAAGGCCACAGCCCCAAGCTTCGTTCTTACGCCCTTACCCGTCGGGGCGAGGGTCAGCGGATTGAAGAGGCCCACGGTATGGTGGGCTACAACTTGGCCGCCGGCTTCCGTAACAGAATTGCCCTTCCCCTTTATATGGAGCTGAAATTCCGCCCCGATGCCGAGAGCCGTCCCATTGACCTGACTACCCACCAGGGGCAGGAGTGCGACATTGTCATCCGGGGTCATATGAAGCTGCAAATCGGCGGTCATACGGAAATTCTCCACCCCGGCGACTGTATTTATTACGATTCGGCCGTACCTCACGGTATGATTGCTGTGGACGGGGAGGACTGCGCGTTCTACGCCATCGTCCTTTCTAATTCTGCCGCCCGTGAAAACGAGGAGGCAACCGCCGTTGCCACTATGGACACTGCGGTACATACTGCCGATGAAAAGCCCCGGATTTACCGAAATTTCATTATCCCCACCGAGGAAAATGGCAAGCTGACCCAAATTGCGTTCCAAAATGAGGAGAAATTCAATTTCGCCTTTGATGTGGTGGATGCTCTGGGTCGCAGCAAGCCTGAAAAGCTGGCAATGCTCCATATCTCCGAGGACGGCACAGAGCGAAAGTTCACCTTTAAGGATATGAAAAAGGAGTCTGCCCGGGCGGCAAACTACTTTAAGTCTTTAGGTATCAAGCGTGGCGACCGGGTAATGCTGGTATTAAAGCGCCACTATCAGTTCTGGTTTGCTATTTTGGGTCTGCACAAATTGGGCGCAATCGCCATTCCTGCTACCAATCAGCTCCTTGAAAAGGACTTTACTTACCGCTTTGCCGCAGGCAATGTAAAAGCCATCCTCTGCACCGCCGACGGCGACGTTTCCGATGCGGTGGATGCGGCGGCAGAGAAAACGCCTACCCTGGAACATAAGATTTTGGTAGGCGGCAAAAAAGCCGGCTGGCACGATTTTGACGAGGAGTACACCATTTATTCCTCCCACTTTGCCCGCACCGACGACTCTCCCTGCGGCAGCGATCCTATGCTGATGTTCTTCACCTCCGGCACCTCCGGCTATCCCAAGATCGCCGCCCATAACTATAAGTATCCCTTAGGTCATTTCATTACCGCAAAATACTGGCACAGGGTAGACCCCGAGGGTCTGCACCTGACCATTTCCGATACGGGCTGGGCAAAGGCTCTGTGGGGCAAGCTCTACGGCCAGTGGCTTTGTGAAGCGGCCAATTTCGTTTACGACTTTGACCGGTTCGACGCAGAGAAGATCCTGCCTATGTTTGCCAAGTATAAGATTACCACTTTCTGCGCACCTCCCACTATGTATCGGATGCTTATTAAGCAGGATCTTTCCCGTTTCGACCTTTCCTCCATCCGACACGCCTCCACCGCCGGCGAAGCCCTCAACCCCGAGGTCTACCGCCAGTTTAAGAAGCACACCGGCCTTGCGGTCAAGGAAGGCTTCGGTCAGAGTGAGAGCACCATCATCATCGGTAACCTCACCGGCGACAGCCATAAGGTCGGCTCCATGGGTAAGCCTGTACCGCTGTATAATGTCCAGCTTCTGGATATTGAGGGCAAACCTGTCGCTCCCGGCGATACCGGCGAAATTTGTATTGATATTTCCAAGGGCCTGCCTTGCGGTTTGGCTTACGCCTACGAGGGAAGCCCCGACATTACCGCCGAGACCTGGCACGATGGCTACTATCACACCGGCGACCTTGCCTGGCGGGATGAGGACGGCTTCTACTGGTATGTAGGCCGGGCAGACGATGTGATCAAGTCCTCCGGCTACCGGATCGGACCCTTTGAAATTGAGAACGTCATTATGGAGCTGCCCTACGTTTTGGAGTGTGGCGTATCTGCCGCCCCGGACGAGGTGCGTGGTCAGGTGGTCAAGGCAAGCATTGTGCTGGTAGGGGATCTGCAGGGTACAGAGGAACTGAAGAAAGAAATTCAGAACTATGTCAAATCCCGCACCGCCCCCTACAAGTACCCCCGCATTGTGGAATTTAGAGAGAGCCTTCCCAAGACCACCAGCGGTAAGATTATCAGGAAGAAGTTATACAAGCGTCCCCTGTGTAAGGGGAAGTGCCCCGCAGGGGCGGAGGGGTTGTCAATCCCTCAGTCAGCTTCGCTGACAGCTCCGTTTACACAAGGGAGCCTTACGAGGAGTAACGAAATGAATTAAACACGATTAACCCTCTTTGCCGGGCATTACGGCAGCGGAAAAACCAATATCGCCGTAAATTACAGCCTGTATTTGCGTTCCTTAGGGCTTCCTGTTACGGTGGCGGATTTGGATATTGTCAATCCCTATTTCCGCACCAAGGACAGCACCCAGGTCTTGGAAAAGGCAGGAATCAAGCTGATTGCTTCTCCCTTTGCTAACTCCAACCTGGATGTTCCGGCAATGCCCCCGGAGGTCTACCGGCTGGTAGCCGACCGGGAAATGCATGGCGTTTTGGACATTGGCGGCGATGACCGTGGCGCGCTGGCGCTGGGTCGGTATGTGCCGGCAATCCGGGAGGAAAACAATTACGAAATGCTTTTCGTCATTAACAAAGCCCGACCGCTGACCCGGGATGTACAAGGCACGGTGGAGGTTATGCAGGAAATTGAAGAAGCCTGCGGCCTGCCCTTTACTGCCATCGTAAATAACACCAACTTAGGCAAAGCCACCGCCGCCCAGGACATTTTGGACAGCCAAAGTTACGCCAAAGCGGTATCGGAAATCACCGGCTTGCCCATTAAAATGACAACGGTAAACCACATTTTACTACCCCAGCTCCCGGCGGGAGATTTCTTCCCTCTGCATTTACAGGAGCTGTATTACGAACTGAAAACGGAGGACACATTATGGCAAAACTGACATTTAAGGAAGAGCTATGCAAGGGCTGCGGTCTTTGCGTTAGCGCCTGCCCCAAGGGCTTACTTACCCTTTCTCCCACCCGGCTCAATCAGAAAGGACACGCCCCTGTGGAGCTGACAAAGCCCGAAGAGTGCGTAGGCTGCGCATTTTGCGCCACTATGTGTCCGGACTGTGTAATCAAAGTGGAAAAGTGAGGAGGCATTATGGAAAAAGTACTGAGGAAAGGCAAGAAACCCTTTCCCGAACCTGCCTTTTTGGCAGGCTGCCGCCACTATTTCGGCTATCCCATCACCCCCCAGACGGAGGTTGCCGCCTATATGGCAAAGCGGATGCCCAAAATCCAGGGCGTATTTTTGCAGGCAGAGAGTGAAATCGCTGCCATTAACATGGTCTACGGCGTTGCCGCTACCGGCAAGCGGGTTATGACCTCCTCCTCCAGCCCCGGAATTGCCCTGAAATGCGAAGGCATTTCTTACCTTGCCGGCGCTGACCTGCCTGCGCTGATTGTCAACGTTCAGCGTGGCGGCCCCGGTCTTGGCGGCATCCAGCCCTCCCAGTCCGATTATTTCCTGGCTACCCGTGGTCCCGGACACGGCGACTTCCATGTGCTGGTTCTCGCTCCCGCTTCCGTGCAGGAAATGGCAGACCTGACTTACAAGGGCTTTGATCTGGCTGAAAAGTACCGTATGCCCGTAATGCTCCTGGCGGACGGTACCATGGGTCAGATGATGGAGCCTGTGGTTCTCCCTGAGCCTCAGGCAATCAAGGAAGCCCCCGAATGGGCAACCGTCGGCACTAAGTGCCAGCGGAAGCACAACATTGCAAATTCTCTCTACCTGTCTCCTGCCGAGCTGGAGCAGCTGAACTTCCAGCGGTTCGAGCGGTATGCTGAGGTGGAGAAAAACGAGTGCCTGTGGGAAGAATTTATGATGGAAGATGCCGAGTACTGCGTGGTTTCCTGCGGTATCACCGCCCGCGTGGCAAGAAATGCCATTTTGGAAGCCCGGGCAAAGGGCATTAAAGTGGGCATGATTCGTCCCATCACATTGTGGCCCTTCCCCAAGGCGGCATTGGCTGCTGCGGCCGATAAGGTCAAGGCATTCCTCACTGTGGAACTGAGTATGGGTCAGATGGCAGAGGATGTAGCCCTTGCGATCCAGTGCAAGAAACCCATGTTTGCCTGCAACCGTGTTGGCGGTATGATCCCCGCCCCCGAGGAAGTGCTGGCAAAAATCGAAGAGATGGCAAAGTAAGGAGGTAGTAGAAATGGTTGTATTTGATAAACCCAAAGCGCTGACAGATGCAGTACTTCACTACTGCCCCGGCTGTACCCACGGTATCGTTCACCGGCTGGTGGCCGAGGTTATGGACGAACTGGGCATCGAGGGTAAGACCGTTGGTGTCGCCCCCGTTGGCTGCTCTGTTTTGGCTTATAATTACTTCGCCTGCGATATGGTAGAAGCTGCCCACGGCCGCGCTCCCGCTGTGGCTACCGGCATTAAGCGGGCGCTGCCTGAAAATGTGGTTTTTACCTATCAGGGCGACGGCGACCTCGCTTCTATCGGTATGTGTGAAACCGTTCACGCTGCCGCAAGAGGGGAGAACATCACCGTTATCTTCATTAACAACGCCATTTACGGTATGACCGGCGGTCAGATGGCTCCTACCTCCCTCATCGGCCAGGTAACCCAGACCTCTCCCTACGGAAGAAGCGCGGAGACCCAGGGCTATCCCATCCGGGTCTGCGAAATGCTGTCCACTTTGGACGGCCCGGCTTACTTGGAGCGTGTTACCGTCAATAATGTAAAGAACGTCAACAAGGCCAAAAAGGCCATCAAAAAAGCCTTCCAAAATCAACTGGATGGCAAGGGCTTCTCTTTGGTTGAAGTTCTGTCCTCCTGCCCCACCAACTGGGGTATGACTCCCCAAAAGGCGCTGCAGTGGATCGACGAAAAGATGATCCCCCAGTACCCCTTGGGCGTGTACAAGGATAAGGAGGCCTAATTATGCGGGAAAATCAAATTATTATCGCCGGTTTCGGCGGTCAGGGTCTCCTTTTCTCCGGCAAGGTGCTGGCCTATGCCGGTATGATGGAGGGTCGGTATCTTAGCTGGCTTCCCTCCTACGGCCCGGAAATGCGTGGCGGTACGGC